>NZ_JBGTZA010000006.1:0-65360 GCF_041807805.1 Streptococcus sp. E29BA | reverse complement strand
TGCTATTTCTGATGGACAATTGGCGAAAGTCTTATTTGACATCAATAACCGACCACGAAAATGCTTGGCTTACAGAATGCCCTCGGAAGCTCTCATAAATGAGTTGGGATAACTGTTGCACTTATTCTTGCAATTTATCTAATACTAAAAATAAACATAAAAAACTAAAGTGATCTTCGTTGAATTGAAACTCACTTTAGTTTATTTATTTTTTATCAATTAGAACTCAATATCGCCAAACAAGTCAGCCATAGAGAAACCAGTTTGTGTTTCTGGTAATTCAAAGTCACGTTTTTGCTCACGGCGTGGACGACGTGAACGTGACTGACGTTTTTCACCATCTTCACCAGAACGCTCTTCAAGAGCCTTGATAGACAATGATACGCGCTCTGCTTCAGCATTAACTTCAAGAACTTTTACAGTTACTTCTTGACCAACTGAAAGAACTTCTTTTGGTTTTTCGATGCGTTTGTGTGAGATTTGTGATACGTGAACCAATCCGTCAATACCTGGTAACACTTCAACAAAAGCACCGAAGTCTGTCAAACGTTTCACTTGACCTTCAATCACATCACCAGTAGCAAGTTTTTGCTCAACGCCATCCCAAGGTCCAGGGGTTGTTGCTTTAAGTGACAATGACACACGACCAGCTTCTTCATCAATCGCCAAAACTTTAACATCAACTTCTTCACCAACAGTTACAACTGATTTTGGAGAAACGTTGCGCTCGTGTGACAATTCAGTCACGTGAATCAAACCGTCAACTCCTCCGAGTTCAACGAAGGCACCAAAGCTTGTTAAACGAGCAACCTTACCAGTAACAACTGAACCAACTTCCAGTTTAGAGAAGGCTTCTTGACGAGCTACTGACGTTGTTTCTTCAACAACATCACGACGTGACAAGATGAAACGGTTATCTGCAGCTGAAACTTCTTTAATTTTTGCGTCAAATTCTTGACCAACAAATTTTTCAGTGTTACGGATAAAGCGGCTGTCAATCATAGACGCTGGAATAAATCCACGAAGTCCTTCAAACTCAACTGAAAGACCACCCTTAACGGCGCGTGTCACTTTAACATTAACCACTTCACCTTCACGACCAATCAATTTGTCCCAAGCCTTACGAGCTTCCAAACGTTTTTTAGAGACGAGGAAAGTCACTGTATCAGTATCTTTACCTACAACTTGACGAAGAACAAGCACTTCGAGTGTTTCGCCAGCTTTAACAAGGTCGTTGATGTCTGCATTACGGTCATTTGTCAATTCACGGAGTGTCAAAACACCTTCAACACCTGTACCGCTAATGATAAGGTTAGCTTGACCATTATCAACAGTCAATACTTCAGCAGTGACAACATCACCTGGGTTCACTTCGCTAACACTGTTTAGCAAATCTTCAAATTCATTCATTCTAAAAAATCCTCCAACAAAAGCTAGCTCGCACTAACCTTTGACAACAAAAATATTTCTCTAGGTCGCTGAAAATCAGCTGGGCGAACCGTGACCAAGACTGGGGTAGCTGGATTCGAACCAACGAGTGACGGAGTCAAAGTCCGTTGCCTTACCGCTTGGCTATACCCCAAAAAATGGGAAGAGAGGGATTCGAACCCCCGAACCCGAAGGAGCGGATTTACAGTCCGCCGCGTTTAGCCTCTTCGCTATCTTCCCATACAACAAGAATCAGTTTACCACAATTTCTTGTTGATTGCAAGCCTTTTAAGCTATTTTTTAGTGATTTAAGTTGTATTCTTCAACAATGTGTGTGATCGCCAAATCCAACGTTTTGAAAAAACTATCAACCTTATCATTTTTTAAGGTAACAAATTTATTATCCAGCTCTGCAATGCGCCCAATGACACGTTTGCCAATAACGAGCTCAAACCCTTCAACTTGCTGCCCTTCCACAGTTACTTGAGCATCTGTAACCTGAACGTCAATTTTTTTATCCTTTTTACTCATGGTTTCACTTCCTTTCTATGGTTATTTTACAGGAAAATAGCTGAGCTTACAAGCTTGATTAGTCCCTTCAACAGCCTATCTGCTCTGCTATTTCTCTACGGCTTAATCAGTTGCCCACCAATGGCCTCGACATGTACCAGACCGCCCATGTCATAGATGGTTATAAAACCAGCGTCACGCAAGATTTTCGTTGCCTGTGCTGAGCGAATGCCTTTGAGGCAGTGGACATAAATCGGCGTGTCCTTAGGCAGGTCTGGCAGTTTTCCGGCTTCCATATCGGTGATTGGAAAGCTCTCGGTGATACCAAAATTACCTGAGTCATACTCTGCTTTCGAGCGGACATCGTAGAAAACGGCACCATCTGCAACAGCCTGCTCGACATCGGCAAAGCTAATCTGATGTTTCTGAGCATCAGGACCAGCCTTGCTCCAATCGATACTAGTTGTTGCCCGCTCTGTCTGTGCGGGTGCTGGCTGACTAGTCTGCTGATTAGCGCAAGCCGCCAGGCTTAGCCCTACCAAGGCTAGGAGAGATAATTTTTTCATAAAATACTCCGTTCATATTTCAGTAAAAATCTTGCCTCTTACGGAAGATGGAAGTAATCAGTTAGCTTAAAGGTCGCACCATCACAATCTCTTCATCATCTCCTTCAGAGGTTGCTTGGAAACCAAGTGAGTTAGAAAATCGCCTAGTGGCTGGATTGTCAGCTGTGTAGCATAGCCGAACCTGCTGGTAACGACCGTCTGCTAGCATGACATCAAAAACCTGTAACATGGCTTGACGCCCATAACCTCGTCCCTGGTATCTTTCGTCGATGAAAAATTGGCTAAGCTCATAGGTCTGACCTTTGGGGTAATCATAGTAGAGTACCATCCCGATAGGGACATCATCATGAAAAATGATAAACACACGGCTATGCTCTGCGCGATAGGCATAGGCTCTGGCTAAAATCCTTTCACGAGGAGCAACGAAAGATAACTGATTAGCCGAAACGGCTAGGTCTACTCGCCAATTCTCAGGGGTAATCGTCTCTAAGCGAATCATGTTTGACCTCATTTTAGCATACTAGCTCTTGCCACACCAATCTCTGAAATCGTGTCCGAGATGAAGCTGCCGTTGCTGGTGCGTTCGGACTGACCGAGCTCTGCTAGGTTGATGGTATAAGTCGCGCCTGCTTGGTCCACTACTTGCAAGACTTCTGTCTGCTGACTGGTTTCTGTGCTAAACAAATCTAGCTCTGTAGCTTCTGACTGGACACTGCCTGCCGCAAAGACACGGTGAGGTTTGGTCTTGAGCTCACGGAGGACTTGAAGGCCTCGACCTGCCCGCTTGGCGGTTGGGATGTCTGCGACAGCCATCCGCTTGAGACTACCTCTCTGGGTCAAGAGGTACATGCTGCTACTGGTCACGACAAAGCTTGTGGCTACTTGGTCACCGTCCTTGAGGTTGATGGCCTTAACCCCTGCGGCCTTACTGCCGATCACTGGGACTTCTTCGACGTTAAATCGCAGAGCGTAGCCATTGGTTGTCACGACCATGATGTCATCCAAGGCAACTGGCGAGAGGGACACCACACGGTCGGTGTCATCCTTGAGCTTGGCAAACTTGACTGACTTAGACTTGTAGGTTCGCCAAGGGGTAAATTCTTTTCGCTCTACCCGCTTGATTTGCCCTGACTGCGTGGTGGCAACGTAGGTCGTCGTGTCAAATTGGTCAACAATCTCAGCATAGAGCACCTGCTCCTGCTGGTCAAAATTGGTCACTGTTTGGCTCAAGTGCTCTCCAATGTCCTTCCACTTGGTATCTGTCAACTCATGGACAGGACGGTAGATGACATTGCCGAGGTCTGTGAAGACCAGCAGGTGCTGGGTCGTCTTGGCCTGTGCCAAGAAGATCAGCTCATCATCTTCACGCTTGCCGATTTCCTCTACCGTAGAGGCAGAGAAGGAGCGTGGGCTAGTGCGCTTGAGGTAGCCTGCTCGGGTCACGCTGACATAGGTCTCCTCCTCGGCGATGAGGCTAGCTGTGTCAATCTCGATAGACTGAGCTTCTGCCTGCAGCTCTGACAGACGTGGACTGGCAAACTTTTTCTTAACGTCACGGAGCTCTCGCTTCATCAGGTGGTACATGGTCTTCTCGTCACCGATGATGGCGGATAAAGTCGCAATCTGCTCACGCAAGCTCTTGTCCTCTTCTTCTAGGGTGACAATGTCGGTATTGGTCAGGCGATAGAGCTGGAGGGTCACGATAGCTTCTGCCTGCTCCTCGGTAAAGTCGTAGGAGACCTTGAGGTTTTCCTTGGCGTCAGCCTTGTTATCACTAGCACGGATGAGGGCGATGACCTCATCCAGAATGGACAGTACTCGAATCAACCCCTCAACAATGTGAAGTCGCCGCTCTGCTTTTTCCTTATCAAACCGAGATCGCGCAACGATGACCTCCCGCCTGTGGGAAATGTAACTGGTCAATATCTTGGCTAAGCCGACCTGACGAGGGGTGAAGTTGTCAATGGCGACCATGTTAAAGTTATAGTTGATTTGCAGGTCGGTGTACTTGAGAAGGTAGTTGAGAATGGTCTGGCTATCGGCATCTTTCTTGAGCTCAATGGCAATCCGTAGGCCGTCTCGGTCACTCTCATCACGCACCTCGGCAATTCCTGGCACCTTAGCATTGACCCGCACATCATCAATCTTTTTAACGAGGACAGCCTTATTGACCTCATAAGGAATCTCGGTAATGACAATTTGCTCCTTGCCGCCCTTAAGGCTCTCGATAGCGGTTTTTGACCGCACCACGACCCGCCCTTTTCCAGTCTCGTAGGCCTTTTTAATCTCGTCCGCCCCTTGGATAATCCCCCCTGTCGGGAAGTCAGGCCCCGGCAGGAACTCCATGAGCTTGTCAACCGTGGCATTGGAGTGGTCAATCAGGTAGACCACTGCGTCAATGACCTCAGCCAAATTGTGCGGTGGGATGTCGGTGGCATAACCAGCCGAAATCCCTGTCGCTCCATTGACCAGCAAGTTTGGAAAGGCTGCTGGCAGGACAGTCGGCTCTTTTTCGGTGTCGTCAAAGTTCCAAGCAAAGGGAACCGTTTTCTTGTCAATGTCATTGAGCAAGAAGCTGGACACCTCGGACAAACGTGCCTCCGTGTACCGCATGGCCGCCGGCGGATCCCCGTCCATAGAACCGTTGTTCCCGTGCATCTCAACTAGAATCTCACGGTTTTTCCAATCCTGCGACATGCGGACCATGGCCTCATAGATGGAACTGTCCCCGTGAGGGTGGAAATTCCCCATGATGTTCCCGACAGATTTGGCCGACTTGCGATAGCCCTTATCGTGGGTGTTGCCGTCCTTGTTCATGGAGTAGAGAATCCGCCGCTGCACGGGCTTTAGCCCGTCACGAATATCAGGCAAGGCTCGCTCTTGAATAATGTATTTGGAGTAGCGCCCAAAACGCTCTCCCATGATGTCCTCTAAGGACATGTGTTGAATGTTTGACATAGTAATTCCTGTTTGTTTTTTATGATAATCGCCGTCTAAAAAATTCTTATCCTCAGCAATAAAAACTACGTTTCTAAAAATTTACTGATAAGAAGAGCAATCTCTTGCTCGTATTTTTTCAATGATTTTTTTACCATAATTTCAGAAAACTTTTCCATGTATTCCCAATCTGGTTTTTTATCTAAAAAAGGTAATTTTATAGTAATATCATAAACATCTGAAGCATAAAAGTTTTGATCATAATCAAATTTTCCCAAAATTGATTGCTTAATAATTGGAGCTATAAACAACAACGCCATTCTAGACAAAGAATTATCTTCCTTGTACATAATAGCTACGTGGTCGTCTGCCCCATATTCAAAATTCCGATAAAAAACCTTCCCGAACATATCAATCGTTAAACTATTAGCTGGAAATATTTCAACATCAGAATTTGAAATATAACTAGAAATTCCTTGATTGTTTACTCCAGCAGTAATAAAGGGTAATTTTCCTGCTATACGGTGCGCCTCAATCAACCTCTTTCCTCTTGAAATTTTATCAAAAATATCCGATACTTTTATCGATTCCCACTTTTTTGAGGGATAGTGCGAAAGAATTTCCCTATCTTCACTTGTCAACTCAAGATTTTCAATCTCTAAAAGCTTAATTATGCCGGATTGCTTATCGTGGATTTTATGAATTTGTTCTTGCCCTTGTCTTTCTAACTCTTCCAAATACTTAGGAGTGACAGATTGAATCATTTTCTCCATAGCCTTCCAATTAGGCTCGTAAGAATCATAATCACTTACAGGAAGTTCTATTTCAGTAGCTTCTATATGCTCTGTAAACTTTGTCCCGTAATCATATTTTCCTCGAATAGCTTTCTTAAAAGCAGAGATTACATACAAAGCATGATATTTATTAAAATTCTCATACTTTGGCACTAATTTATTGACATGACTAAATCCAATAAAATTTTTTTCTTGATAAAATAATGTTTCATCTGAGTTAACAGTATCACTCAAAGTAATGACATTGCTTAATTCCTTCGCAATAAGAGCAAGCGGATAACCTTCTGACTTGTTTGTTTTAGGGTTTATCAATTCTTTAGTTATCTTCTTATCACTTTTGATAAACCTAAAACTATTTAACAGCTGGTCTTTTTTATCCGAGCTAAATTTATCCTCTGGCAAAGCATCCTTTATCTGTGTGTACAGATGTTCACCACCACTACTTTTTGAAAAATACTTTATAACATTCTCATCTTCATTAATGCCTAATAATAATCCTGATACTAGTAATAAACGCTTGAAAGGATCTAATTTCAATTTTTTATCGATTGTATTTGATAATTTTCCTGCGACAGTTCGAATATGAGCTAAATTTATTTCGTTATCAGGAGAGTTTAAGCCTAAAATTTCTTCGTTAATATATTTATTAAATTTATTCTTTTCTAACTGATCCCAGTCATTCCATTTTTCAATAAAAATATAGGAAATTTCATCATCATATTTGTAAATTTTTTGTTTACTGTATTTATCAATAATAGATGAATGCTTATAAACAAATATAGCAGTTGTCTCTAATTCATCTCCAGCTACAGCTAACACAAAAACTGACTTGACTTTTTCTGTTTTAGAAAGTATATCATGAGCATAGAAAAAACCATCTGTTACAGCTAATTTATACAGAGATACTTCCTTGCCAATATCCTCAACTTTACCCAATTTTGTGATAGTGTCTTTATTTTCAATTAGAATCAAGCGTTCTGTTCTATTTTTTCCTTTTCCTGCAAAAACAAGATATTCAAACTCTGCCCGTGTCGTCTTACCTGACTTAGAATGATAAAGTTTTCCATCATCAGGTATAAAATCTTTATTACCACTTGAAGGTAAAAGATAGCCATAATTAATATCCTTATCTTTATAGCCTTGCTCTTTTAATTTTGTAGACACTTTCATATCTATTGATTTTTCACTCATACTTTTCCTTTACTAAATTACAGTATATCTCGAAGTTTCTTCCACTCCCTATACTGAACAATAGTTATAAATGAGAATCCACTAAAGCTATGTTTGGTATAATTTGTCTTTAGATTTAGATAGCATTAGACTTTTATTTTACTAATAAGCCTATTAGCATTATACCAAAATATATCAAAAATAGACCTCAAAACTTTAAAAACAGTTTGAACTAATCGCAATTATACAGGATGAAGATTACTAAAATAGTAAAAACTGATTCGTTCTTTACAGAAAAAATAAAAAATGGCAACGTTTTTTATCGCCATTTCAAAAGTTATCCCATTTGTTTCAAAAAAATCCCTTTTTCTTATTGACAAAGAAAGGGAGACGTCTCTATCCAGCCTAAGGGAATCGAACCCCTATCTCAAGAACCGGAATCTTGCGTGATATCCATTACACTAAAGCTGGCTACTTTCAAGTATATCATATTTCAGTAAATTTGAAAATAGTTAGATGATGATTTTTTAAGCACCGGTTACTAAATCTATATATCATCAGGGCTTAATCAATAACTAATTCATCAACAACCTCATCCGACAAATCAAGGCGCAGACTAACTGGCAAATACTTGCTTAAAAAATCTAGTCACAGGCTGCAAGCCTTCTCTGATTGCCCAATACTTATCCACCAAGGTCACGATATAACTCTCTTTGTAACGAGGAAAAGCGATTGTTGCTCCCCACATGTGCTTCAAGATAATGTCTTCTTCCACCTTGTTCGTATTGATTAGCTTTTTAGCATTGCGCAAAGCAATACGCGGATGTACCCAAGCATGGCTTTTATTAAACTTTTGGTGACGCCAGTCATAATAGAATAAATCGTGCAACAAACCTGCCCTAGCTGTACTCGCTGCATCCCATCCCAGTTTCTTGGCAATTTTATAACTGGTGTAAGACACATTTATCGAATGCTCCAAACGGGTCGAGTGATAATGGTGAACAATACTTTCTAGTCGTTGTACCTTTGGGTGGCGGATTAAATGACCGACCAGAGCCATGTATTCCTTGTCATCTTTGTAAGTCATCTTATTTTCCTCTCTAGTAGCCATAGCAAAGCATGTCGCTATCATCAGAGATTGACCAGTCTGAACATCATAATCCCTGCAGCTACCGCAACGTTGAGACTTTCAGCCCGACCAGGCATAGGAATATGCACCAGCTCATCGGCCTGCTCAGCCATTGCTGCTGAAATCCCAGAACCCTCATTTCCCATCACTAAAGCAAAATGGTCGTAGCCAGTTAATGTCCGATAATCAACCGAATGCTCAGACAAAGTAGTCGCTAAAACAGGCACCTCAATAGCCTTCAGCTGGCTAATGATCTCTTCAATAGGCAAGCGGTAAATCGGCAAATGGAAGTGACTTCCTTGCATAGAACGTAAGGTTTTTTGATTATAAATATCTGCTGTGCGATGATTGATCAACACCCCATCGAACCCTGCGGCATCAGCTGTCCGAATCATCGTCCCAACATTTCCAGGATCCTGAACATCTTCCAAGACCAGATAGCGACCTTTTTCAAGTTTAGTTACATCTGGATGAGAAATGGCAACCTCCGCAACAATCCCTTGCGGTGATGGCGAACCTGATAACTCACGTAACACTTCCGGACTAACAAAGACAGCCTGTGGCAAATCAGACACTCGGTAAGCCTCTTCTGCTAAAACAAACACACGCAGCATCTCTGATCCAGACAATCGCGCTTCTTCAACAAGATGCCAGCCTTCAATCAAGTAAGAGGTGATCCGATACTTCTTTTGCTGTAATTTTTTAGCCTGCTTAATCAAGCTATTTGCTTTAGAGGTAATGATAGTCATGGTAAATATTATAGCATAATCACTTAAAAAATACTGAAAGAAAAGATGTGTTTGTTATATAAAAATCAGTTCTGTGTTATTCTAAAACGCTTTCTATCACTATTTTCACAATTTTTGGCTGACAAAGAGCAGACTTAGTGATACAATAAACATGTAAATCATTTTCAAAGGAGTTTTCACATGATCGCAACAAAGCAACACAAAAAAGTTATCCTCGTTGGTGATGGCGCTGTTGGTTCTTCCTATGCCTTTGCCTTGGTGACTCAAGGCATTGCTCAGGAACTCGGTATCATTGATATTGCTAAAGACAGAACTCAAGGAGATGCTGAGGACTTGAGCCATGCTCTGCCATTCACTTCACCAAAGAAAATCTACTCAGCAGATTATAGCGATTGCCATGATGCAGATATCGTTGTTTTGACAGCTGGAGCTCCTCAAAAACCAGGTGAGACTCGTCTTGATTTGGTTGAAAAAAACTTGCGCATCAACAAAAGCATCGTTGAAGCAGTTGTTGCATCAGGCTTTGATGGTATTTTCCTTGTTGCAGCTAACCCTGTTGACATTTTGACTTACTCTACTTGGAAATTCTCTGGTTTCCCTAAAGAGCGCGTTATCGGTTCTGGAACATCACTTGATTCTGCGCGCTTCCGTTACGCCTTAGCAGATAAAATCGGTATCGATGCTCGTTCCGTCCATGCTTACATCATGGGTGAGCACGGTGACTCTGAATTTGCCGTTTGGTCTCACGCCAACGTTGCAGGTGTGAAACTGGAACAATGGTTGCAAGATAACCGTGATGTTGATGAGCAAGGTCTCGTAGACCTCTTTGTTTCTGTTCGTGACGCTGCTTACTCAATCATCAATAAAAAAGGCGCAACCTATTACGGTATCGCTGTTGCCTTAGCCCGTATTACCAAGGCTATCCTTGATGATGAAAATGCTGTATTGCCACTTTCTGTTTATCAAGATGGTCAATACGACGGTGTTGAGGGCATCTTTATCGGTCAACCAGCTATTATCGGTGCACACGGTATTGTTAGAAATGTCAAAGTTCCTCTTAACGATGCCGAACTTCAAAAAATGCAAGCATCTGCTAACCAACTCAAAACTATCATTGATGAAGCTTTTGCCAAAGAAGAATTTGCTTCAGCTTGTAAAAATTAACAAAAAATCTGTTGAGAAGACTCAACAGATTTTTTCATACCCTTTAATAAGAAAACAGGACTTTCTATACTATTCATGATGCCTTGTCTCAAGCATGGGATAAGCAATTATTACAAGGAGTTTTTTCTGCCCTAATAATCCCTTATGAAGCGCAAAGTATGGGAGTTGACATTTAGGCATTATTTGTCCTGTCTTTTTAAGCTGAAGTGGTCTGGCACTGGATCCTCACCACCAGCAGCAAATGGATGGCAGCGACAAATGCGAGCAGTGCCCATCAAGACACCTTTTGCTCCATGCTTTTCAATCGCTTCTATCATATAGGAAGAGCAGGTGGGCTGGTAGCGACAACTTGGGGGCAAAAGTGGGGATAAGACAGTTTGATAGAGCTTAACAGGGGCAATTAGTAATTGTTTCATTTGATATTGTTAAGGGCTGCGTTGTGCAACTGACTAATTTCTTTTTTATTGAGACGACGGTATTCACCCGGACGAAGCCCTGTCACGTCAAGGGTCCCAAATCGTGTTCGTGATAGCTTGTCGACTAAAAGACCGACACTTTCGAACATTTTTTTAACCTGGTGGTTCCGTCCTTCATGGATAGTTAATTCAACCACTGATCGGTCTTTTTCCTTATCTACTTTAAGAATGGTATAACGTGCAGGCTTTGTCTTTTTGCCATCAATGACAACACCTTTTGTTAAGGGACGCAGGTTATCCTTGGTTGCAATGCCCTTGACACGCGCCACATAGACCTTATCAATCTCATTACGAGGATGAATCATTTTATCGGTAAAATCACCGTCATTGGTCAAAATCAAGAGGCCAGTAGTATCCCAGTCCAGACGCCCGACAGGATAAATTCTCTCTTTAACCGTCGGCAAAAGGTCAATGACTGTTTTTCTGCCTTTGTCATCTGAAACACTGGAGATAACCCCTCTGGGTTTGTTGAGGAGGTAGTAGACTTTTTCTTCGTTATAAATTGGTGTTCCCTCTACTTCAACCAAATCACCTGACTTGATGGTGGTCGCTAGTTCCGTGACAATCTGGCCGTTGACAGTCACTAGACCTTGCTTAATGAGCTCTTCCGCCTTACGGCGACTGGCTACGCCAGCGTGGGCAATAAATTTATTAATTCTCATCTTCTCTTCTCTCTTCTAGTAGCTCTGCTATGTCACCTGAGGCAAACAGATTACTCTCTTCTTCCTCAATCACAATGCTTGAGACATCTGGTAACTCCGTCAGGTCATTGATCCCCATAAAATCAAGGAAATAGGGGGTCGTCGCGTAAAGGTTGGGTCGCCCAATCACCTCTTTTTTACCAACTTCTGCAATCAAATCAAAGGCCAGTAATTTAGCAATGGCGCCACTTGAGTTGACCCCTCTAATGTCATCCACTTCAAGCCGCGTAATGGGTTGCTTGTAGGCAATAATCGACAAGGTTTCAAGACTAGCTCGTGACAAACTCTGGTTAGTTGGTGTTTTAGCGTAGATCTGCAGCAGCGCTGCATAGTCTTCTTTTGTCACCAAACGGTAGGCCTTCCCAGTTTCTAAAAGGCAAAGGCTCGTCTCGCTATCTGAAAGGTATTTGGTCGCCAATTTGTCAAGTTGTTGGATCAATGCTGACGCTGACAGGTTGAGCATATCTGCCAACTGACGTAGAGTTAGTCCTTCTTCTCCTGCTACAAAAAGCAGGGCTTCTATCCTAGCTAGGTGTGACATCCGTCGCTCCTTTCTCTCCTATCCACTTGAGGTAAACCTCACCAAAATTCTCTGTCTGCGTGACTTCAATCGCCTTGATTTTAATCAGCTCCAAAACCGCTAAAAAGAGGGTAATCAGCTCACTCAGAGACGACCGATGCTCAAAAATAGCTACCAAAGTGAGCTGATGAGTTTGGCTAAAACGGTCTCTAATCTCGTCCATCATGTCCTCGATTTTGTAATCATCTTTATCGATGGTCGTGTGACTGGTTCTGACTTGTTCCTGTTTCGCTGCCATCACCTTTGAAAAGGATAAAAAGAGGTCGATAACCGACTTATCTGCTGTCAAGGTCATTCCTTCAGCTACAATTTCCTCTTTCGGCTTAGAAAAATGCAGGGCTCTCTGCTGGTGCTGTTCTGCTAAATCCTGGCTAACCTGTTTGTACAGTTTATACTCTTCTAACTGCTGGAGCAAGGTCATCTCTAAATCGTCGTCTTCAGGAGGTGCTTCGACCAACTTAGGCAAGAGCCTGCGGCTCTTAATGAGCATCAGCTGGCTTGCCATGACCATATAATCACCAGCCACCTCCAAACGCAGAACAGTCAGAGTAGATACGTAAGCAAGGTACTGCTCGATGACGTCAATCAAAGGCACCTCATAGATGTCCATCTTATACTGAGATACCAGATGAAGGAGGAGGTCGAGCGGTCCTTCAAAATCTTTTAATTTAATGTCCATGTGTCTCGTAGGTCATGAGCGTCTGAGTCGTTTTCAATCCCAGCTGCTTTGCCAAACTTGCTTGACTAACGCCACGACTTAATTCTGTGATGATGTACTGCTGTCGCAGTTTTTGAGCGGTCAAATCACCTAATCCCAAACTGGTGAGGTAGTGAGACAGGCGATTAAATAGCCATTGTCTTGAGTAGGATTTGCCGTTCTTATCAAGGAGATAAGTGCCTGCTTGCACTCGTTCAAGATAGGGAACTAGGTTCTCTGGCAGGGGAAGCACCCTAATCAATTCTCCTTTTTTGATAGTCAACATCCGAAAATCGAGATTGATATCAGCTTGCTTAATACTTTGAATCTCGCTGGGGGTCAACCCTAACTGCCAAATCAAAAGAGCAATCAGTTGACCTGCTGTCTGGTCAGTCTCAGAAAATAAGACAGACAAGTCTCGAATCGGCAGTTGAGTGGTCGTCTGTTTCACCTTATCAAGCGGTTTCAAACGATGATAAGCCCCTACCTCTCCTTGCTCATACAGATACAGGAGAAATTGATTAATGGTAGACAATTTTCGTCTTCTAGCAGCAGGTTTCAGCGTAGAAATAGTAGTCTCGTAGACCTGCAACTTACTGCTTGTCATCTCATCTCCCACCACTTCTAAAAACTGCTGTAGATCATAAGTATAGGCAGCTCTGCTATTTTCTGAGAGCTCCTTACTTGCTAAAAATCTTTCTAAGTTATTGGCCATCACTGACTTCTTTCTTAGGAATAAGGTGATAATGTCCTGCAAAATTATGAAGGAGGCTATTGATAGCCTTGAGAATGGCTTTTCGCGTGATAATCCCCTTAAAATAGCCGTCGGCAGTCACTACCGGTAGAAAAGAAGCATCGACCAGTTTATGCATGATTTCGGTGAGGTCAGCTGTTGGCAAAATTGCCTCAAGGCGTTTATTGACCATGTGCGAAATGTCTAAATCAGCCAGCTCCTCTAAAGCCAGTTCGTGTTCAAATTGGTAATTAACAATGTCAGATACGCTGATTGTTCCGACATAGTGCCTATCCTTGGTGATGACTGGAACGCGTGAAAAACCGTTTCTTGACAAGAGTAACATGACATGATCGGTGTTATGCGTATCAACAAAAATGGCTAAGTCTTCTGCCGGTGTCAAATAGGTTGTCCAATGAGACAATAAAAATTCTTCAAATTCTTTGGCAATCATCGACTAAATTCCTTTGATAAACGAGGGTAAAGCTGGTGATTGAGGTCGTAAAAATTCACACGAATGCTCTTGTCATCTGCCTCAATCACCGCATAGAGTTTCTCCTGCACCTCGCCACGTGGCTGGCTGACAGAGCCAGGGTTGACAAAAACCGTCTTGCCCTCTTGCCAAGCCGCCGCACGGTGCAAGTGTCCATAGAGACAGATGTCCGCTTGGGCTTCTTGTGCAAAATAAATCAGCTTGTCCCACATAAAATTGATGGCGTAGAGATGACCATGAGTCTGGGCGATTGTGAGATGTGGCAGGCTCGTCACCAGATGCTGGGAGTAGCCCTCGTCATAATCACAGTTGCCTTGTACGACCTGAATCCCTGACCAAATCTTGTCCGTACTAGGGAGTTCCGAGTCCCCATTATGAAATATGGCATCCACCTTGCCCTGATAATGCTCTTTGATGGCCTCAACCACCGCACGATCACCATGCGAGTCGCTCATGACCACTAATTTAAGGCTTGCCATTCTGGAAATACCTCCAACAATTTTTTAAGGGCAATCGCCCGATGAGAATGGGAATTTTTATAGTCCGTACCAAGCTCTGCCGACGTTTTTCCTGTCTCTCCGACTAAGAATAATGGATCATACCCAAAACCACCATCACCTTTTGGTGCAAAATCGATGTATCCTGCCCACTCACCTTCTACCACCAAGCTCTCACGATGAGGTGCTGCTAATACTAAAGTACAATGAAACTGGGCAGAGCGGTCTTTAGGCTCAAAGACCATGGCCAACTCATGCAGGAGTTTGGCGTTATTTTTCTCATCAGTCGCACCTGGTCCAGAAAAGCGGGCAGACCAGACCCCAGGCAGACCACCAAGGATATCGACTTTTAGCCCTGAATCATCTGCTAACACCATCTGACCCGTCAGTTTGGAAATGGTCTCCGCCTTGAGGCGGGCATTTTCTTCAAAGGTCGTCCCAGTCTCTTCCACATCAGGTAAATCTGGGTAGTCATTGAGGTTTTCCACCGCCATACCCAGTTGCTTAAAGAATTTCCGAAACTCCTTGGTCTTACCTTCGTTTTTAGTGGCAATGAGAATCTTATCTCCCAGCCCAGCCTGCTGACCGAAGAAATCAGAAGCCTTGATACCACCTGTTGGAACATACACATCAATGAGCCGGTCCCCTTCTTTGATCACAATACCCCCAGCCTGTTGTGTCATGGTCAATTGACGACCTGCTGCATCGTTGATAATGTCAATCACAAAGCGAATCAAGGAGACATCAGAGGCTTTTTTGATGACCTCAACCTGATAGCCTTGCATGCCTTTGTCATCGTCATAGTAAGGCGGGAATAACCCTTGCAACCTAAAGGCAAGAGCCTGAATCTCCTCCTGCTCCTCCGGCAACAGGGCAGATAGAAAACTATGCCCGCCCCACTTACCGATAAACCAGTTCTTGTCGTCCTT
This sequence comes from Streptococcus sp. E29BA, assembly GCF_041807805.1. Lineage (NCBI taxonomy): Bacteria > Bacillati > Bacillota > Bacilli > Lactobacillales > Streptococcaceae > Streptococcus > Streptococcus sp. E29BA. The sequence continues at coordinate 49,807 of NZ_JBGTZA010000006.1, read as the reverse complement.
ATATTCGTAGATCTTAGTTGTCATGTCTTATCCTCTATTTTTGTGAATTGCTCAAGGGGAAGGCCACCTTGAGGAAGAATGAGTTGTACGACTTGCTGACCTTCTGTGATAAAAATTGCGCCATTTCTGTCCTCAGCAACAAGCTGGCGCTCGGTCTCCTGATTAATAATGGAAAGAACAAAATCAATTAGGCTCAATTGTGAGGACAGTCGTATCACCAGAACGTCATACCCTTGTTGAGCTAACCAAGACTCCTCAGATAAGGGAGCTTGGTCAAGGATAGTGGCTAATAGCTGATTGAGCAGATAGAGCTTGTTTGACATGGGTTCGGCAAATTGAGATAAAAGATTGTGTCCGCCCCACTTACCGATAAACCAGTTGTGATCGTCTTTGTATTCGTAAATCTTATCTGTCATACAGTTACCTCATCTAGGCCAGCTGCTAAATCAATATGGTTGACCGTGAAGGGAACATCTGGTAACCAATCGCCTGCGATATGAGCAAAGCTGTCAGCTCCTCCGGTTGTGTAAAAACGGTGACCTTTCGCCGGCTGGCGAGGGTCTCGGTTGATGCCGAAGTAGTTGAGCAAAACGGAGATGTCTCGCACACTCTCAGCTCCGCTATCAACCAAAGCCACCTCCTGCCCCATAACGTTTTGAATGATAGGGCGCAAGAGCGGGTAATGGGTACAGCCTAAAATGAGGGTATCCACCTGACCAACCAAAGGCGCCAAGGTCTCATAAACAGCCTTCTTGGCCAAGGGTGAGGTCATCTGGTTGGACTCAACGATAGGAACAAAGGCTGGACAAGCCAAGCTCTCCACCTGACTTTGAGGGGCTAAACTGGTGATTTTCTCGCGGTAGATGTCCGACTGCACCGTCATAGGCGTGCCGATGATACCGATTTTCCCAGTTCTTGTTGCCTTAATCGCAGCGCTGGCTCCTGGCATAATGACCCCGATAACGGGAATATCCAGTTGGCTCTTGATGTCTTCCCACACCACTGCTGTTGCGGTATTACAAGCCAGTACAATCATCTTGACGTCCTGTTTGCGCAGAAAATTGACCAGCTCCCAAGTGTAGGTCTTAATTTGCTCGGCAGGTCTAGGGCCATAAGGGGCTCTAGCCGAGTCACCGATATAAACAACTTGCTCGTGGGGCAACTGGCGCATCAGCTCACGTACCACCGTCAGGCCACCAACGCCTGAGTCCAAAAATCCAATAGGTCTATTATCCATCGTCTTCTTTCTGTGAGATTTATAAAAATAGCAGAGCTGTCAGCGCTAATCGTCGACGACACCTACTTTTACAATTGATGACGAGATCTTCCAACCAAAATCAAAAATCACGCCATTGGACGTGATTTGACAAGTTGGCAATCACTGCCCACTTCTTATTTTTTCTTGGCTTTAGCTCTTGCTTCCTTCTGTTGCTTTTGCATCTGACGAACAACAGCTTGAACCTTGGCTTCACTTGGTTTTTGACCCATCTGGCTCATCATGGTGCGGATAATATCCGCATTAAATGGTGGATTTTCTTCCAAGTATTTTTCCATCTGTTTACGAGCGATGAAAGCACCGCCGACTAAACCGCCGAGACCTGCCAAAGTAATCAAGAGCATGGCTACCCAAATATTCATATCAATCGATACTCCGTTTCATTTTCTTATCTTAACCATTATAGCAAAAAATAAGCAAATTGACAAAGGGAAAATAACGACTAGTCACCAAAATCAAAGCCCATCACGGTTGCTAGATAGTCCTCTGGGGTTTCTGCCCGACGAATGAGACGCGGTGTGCCATCAGTCTGCCAGAGAATTTCCGCAGAGCGGAGCTTGGCATTGTACTGATAGCCCATAGAAAACCCATGCGCCCCCGTGTCGTGAATAACCAAGGTATCGCCAATCTCCGTCATTGGCAATTCACGTTCCCGCGCCAGCTTGTCATTATTTTCACACAGCCCACCGACCACATCGACCACAGCCGTCTCTGTGCTTTCAAGACGATCCATGTTGGTCACATGGTGATATGAGCCATACATGGCAGGACGTAGCAGGTTGACACTAGAGGCATCTACCCCCAGATAGGAGCGGTAGGTGTGTTTTTTATGGGTAACAGTCGTCACCAACAACCCGTGTGGTGCCAGCATGAACCGCCCCAACTCCGTAAATATCTTGACCTCACCTAGACCAGCAGGGGTGAGTACCTCTTCATAAGCCTGACGGACACCCTCGCCGATAGCCATAATATCATTTGGCTGCTGGTCAGGATGGTAATTAACCCCAATACCACCTGATAGGTTGATAAACTCAAGGCTCACACCTGTTTCAGCCTGAATTTCAACTGCTAGCTCAAACAGCTGCCGTGCCAACTGGGGGTAGTAAGCGTTGGTCACTGTATTTGAAGCTAGGAAGGCATGAAGTCCAAAACTCTTAACCCCACGGTCTTTCAGGTAACGGTAGCCGTCCATCAGTTGTGCCCTAGTCATGCCAAATTTTGACTCCTCAGGGTGATCCATGATGTCTGTTCCCAGAGCAAAAACGCCACCCGGATTATACCGCAACGAGATGGTCTCAGGTAGACCGACCTCACGCTCCAAATAAGCGATGTCCTCATAGGCATCTAGGTTAATCACTGCCCCAATTTTCTGGGCATAGGCGTATTCTCTTGACGGCGTGTTGTTGGAGGAGAACATGATGTCGGTAAAGCCAAGTTTGTGACTCATCAGCAGTTCTACCTCTGTCGCACAGTCCACCCCACAGCTCTCTTCTTGCAAGATTTTTAAAATTGCAGGGGTCGGCGTCGCCTTGACAGCAAAATACTCCTTAAAGCCCTTGTTCCAAGCGAATGCAGCATTAACCGCTCTAGCTTTCTCGCGAATGCCCTGCTCATCATACAAATGAAAAGGGGTCGGAAACTGCTCTGTTACTGTTCTCAGTTCTTCAGGACTGATAAATGGTACTTTCATTTATTTCTCCTCTGAAATAATCTTATCCCATTATAACACAAGTCCTCAAAAAACTAGACCATCAGCTCTGCTATTACTGTTTGCCACAGAAGTTCGTCTTATAAAAAGCCAGTCCTAACTGACCAGCTTTTTCCTGTTACTAGATACTATCCCCATTCCAGATGGAGTTTTTGACCACCACATAGTCCACATGGCGCAGGGCATCCACATCGTGACCACCCGCATAAGAAATAGACGATTGCAAGTCCTCCGTCATTTCCTTGAGGGTATCGGCTAGATGACCCTTGGCCGGGAGGAGAATTTTTTTGCCTTCAACGTTTTTGTGTTCCCCCTTTTGGAATTGAGAAGCAGATCCAAAATACTCCTTGAAGAGTTGACCATCTTCTTCAATCAACTGACCTGGACTTTCGATATGCCCTGCAAAGAGCGACCCAATCATGACCATGCTCGCCCCAAAGCGGATGGATTTGGCAATATCACCGTGGGTACGGATGCCCCCATCAGCAATAATCGGTTTTCTGGCTGCCTTGGCACAGAGCTTCAAGGCAGACAGCTGCCAACCACCAGTGCCAAAGCCAGTCTTGACCTTGGTGATGCAGACTTTACCAGGACCGATACCAACCTTAGTCGCATCAGCACCCGCATTTTCCAGCTCACGCACCGCCTCTGGTGTGCCGACATTCCCCGCAATCACAAAGGTCTCAGGCAACTCTTTTTTGATGTGCTTAATCATATCAATCACACTGTCCGCATGACCATGAGCGATGTCAATAGTGATAAACTCAGGCGCATCAGCTTTTAGTGACGTCACAAAATCATACTCATAGTCCTTCACCCCCACCGAAATGGACGCAATCAGCCCTTGATCGTGCATTTTTTTGATAAATGCAGGGCGAGCTGCTTCATCAAAACGGTGCATGATGTAGAAATACCCATCGCGAGCCAACTGTTCAGCTACCGCCTCATCAATGATGGTTTGCATATTGGCAGGAACCACTGGTAGTTTGAAGCGATGACCGCCGAACTCAACTGTCGTGTCTACTTCAGACCGACTACGGACGATACACTTATTAGGGATGAGTTGAATATCTTCGTAGTCGAAAATTGGAAAATTATGGTACATCAGGTAACTCCTTGACTAAATAATTGACCTTCCTATGCTATCGCATCGCTAGGCAAAAACTTGCCTTTCCTTAATTATTTTACCACAACTGTCGCTTATTTCAAATTTTGTATAAATAAAAACAAAAATAGTTCGTTAAAAACGAACTATTTTCATGACCTGTTAATGTGATAGCTCACCATAACGTTTTAAAATAGCTTGGCGACGGGCTTTCAACCGTTCTTCTTCAGCTTGTAGGCGTGCTAAATTAACTGATAAGCTCTCCAACTCGGTGGTCAAGTCCTCGATTTCTGAGTTAACATCCGTCAATTCCTCACCCACATCGGCCAAATCCTCTTCGACATCAATTAGCTCTTCGGCTAATTCACTGCTGTCCGTCGGCAGAGGTTGCTCATTAACAACAGACGACATCGCCTCTGGTTGCCAGCCCACTAGCGTTTTTTGGCTATCCATGTGCAAATATTTACCTAATCCCTTGCCATTCTTGGCCATCAGATACTTGATAAATTTCTTAATGAGACCTTCAAAGCCTGTATCCTTGAGGTCTTTGTCCAACTCAGCGTAGACCTGATCCTTGACTTGGGCTTTTTCCTCATCAGTCAGAGGGCGACCAGCCTGGTCATACCAAATCCCGTCCTTAATCATAACGGGCATATCTTCCTTCTCCTCCGTTACTGTTTTTTGTTCTGAAGTTTTTTGCTCTAGGTTAAAATCACCAGTAAGCTTGTCTATCATCTGCTGAATGAGACCTTCGTTAAGTTTATACTTGGTCGTTTGGTTATCATGGTCAACCAAAAGCAATTTGGAATTGATGAGCTTTTGGGTATGAAAGGAGACCGCCGCTCCTGTAATGCCTAGTTTTTCTGCAATGACCTTATTCTTAGCATGGGGTTGAATCAACTCAGTCAGCACCTGATAACGGCTGATATCACTCATGGTCTTGAGAATAGTTGAGAAGCTATCCATATCTAAGACATCTCGCTGGTTCAACAGCTGATCCATCCGAGTAGAAGTCACCAGCCAGATAGGAAGGCTAAATTCCTTCGTGAAAAATATAGCCATGACCCTGATGTGAATAGGACTGAGCAAGATCAACTCATAGGTCGTCTGGTACTGCTCAGCCATGTTCGACATCCCTGCCATCGGAACATAGGCGAAAAAGGACTCTAGACCGAAGGCCTCCAAGTAAGACTGCCGCTCTGACGCAAACTGCTCATAGTAAGGCGCATAGATGGTCTCCACTTGACGCAAGACCTTAATCAAACCCTCTACCGTTTCTTTAGGGCTGTTGATGGCTTGATACCAGTACCACTTATTCTCGGCAGACATCTCGACCTTGTCCAGATAGGTCAAGAGAGGCACAGCCTCAATCTCCTCTTCAATATAGGAGCGTGCCAGAGTCATCTGATAGGCTTTGATAATATCCTCCTCAGACAAGGTTTCAAAGAGATCAAGAGCCTCAGACAGGGTCTTGGGGTCATCCCCCTTGTCCAGTAGAATAATGTAAAGAATGTGGGAAATGGCATAAGCTTCACTCCAGAGGTTATAACGTTTGAGGTCTTCGTCTAAGGGTGATAGTTTATCTTTTATCTCTTCTTTAATATGCCAGACATCGCTCAAAATATCTTTTTCTTTTTGATTTATATCCCATTCTAAGTCTCCTTCTTTTTTAAGCATAAAGAGGGGAACGTAGAGATAGTCGACAATCTGGCTGTGATGAGCATGGTAGGTATAGGTCATGGCAACTCCTTTAATCGCAATCTGTTATATCTATTATACCCCTTATCAATTCAACCGTCTAGGCTGATGCGTCAAAGCCAGACGATACAAGGTCTAACAACGAGTGTTGCTGGCTTTAAGCTCTGCTATTTCCAAAAAATGTCCAAATAACAAGAGCAATAGAAGCGATAAGGAACAATAAAGCTAATGGTGTCGGTGCAAGGACTAATACCAGCCCTGATAAGAGCAGGCGCACCAAGAGGATACCCGCGGTAAAGTAGGTGCTAATGCCTGATGAAATTGTTGCTAAGCGTTCTTCTGGCAGTTCATTCATTATAAGGGCATTCATTTTCGGATTGACAATGCCGACATTGACCATGGTGACAAAGAGGACAGCAATCATCAGGTAGGTGTTGCCCAGCAAGAGTCCTAAGAAGAGAGGAGCTGGAGCTAGGGCTGACAGGCGCACGAGCTTTGTCACTTCCCAGTTTTTGGCAACTGACATGGTCAGCATACCGCCGATAATCCGACCAGACATGGCTGCCGCACTGATGAGGGTCAGGGTAAAGGGCAGATTCACGATAATCATGTTGGTATTCTGACTAGCAGCAAATAGAAAGAGCACATCCAATCCACTGAAAACAGCATTCATTAGAGGAATAACTGTCATAACCGTCCGCAAAGCAGGGATTTGTTTAATTTCCCGAATAACCAGCTTGGAACTCTCCCACATCTGAACCAAAAAGTTTTGGCGTTCAATCGGGGCTTCAACGTCTTTAATCGGATCGGCAGTTAAGAGTGCAGTGAGTTTAGGCTTAATCACTAGCATAATAAGCGCCGCTACTGCAAAGGTCGCTGCGTTGAAAAAGGCTAAGTGCTGGTAACTCATAACCGCAATCAGCAGAGCTCCGCTAAACTTAAACACAATACTGAGCAAAGAGAAACTAGATTGACGAAAGGCCATGGCTTGTTCCCTCTCCTCAGCCTTAATCACCCGCAGGGAAATCGGGCTATACAGTCCATTTTCATACTGACCAGCCAAATCTGAGATAAAGTTAATTGCACTGGCAGCCAGCACCACCCACAAACTAGGCTCAAAGCCCATAAAGAAACCAATCAAGCTGTAGAGACCGACACGCAAGACCAGTGTTCCCATAATCATCTCCAGCTTCTTCTTGGTCTGATCGGCTTTGATCCCCATAGCAAAGCTAAAAAGCATGGGCAGGGTTTCTGATAAGGTCACTGCTGAAATAGCGAGCTGACTATTGGGCAAAAGGAGGACGTAATTCATCAGAGCCAGATAATACAAGGTGTCTCCGAAGTTAGAAATCGCATCTGCGACAAAAGTGGTCAAAAAGAGCTTATTTTTCAAAACTGTTTTCATGGTGTAAACCTCACGACTATTTTTTTGATAAACGTTTATTTAATTTTATTTTAACAGATATTTTTATAAAGTCAATGGTTTTTTAAAATTAAATGATTATTTAATTTTAAATATAAAAAGAAACTGAGATAGTCACCATCTCAATTTCTACTACTTTATATTTAGGCTTAGAGTTCAAAGCAAGTTAACCTTAGCAACAGCTGCTAGTTTACTTTTGATTTTCTACTTAATCAAGCAAATCCGTGTCGTAAATCGTAAAGTCTGCACGATAGATAATCAAACGCTTGCCATCGATAAGCAGATAGGTCGTATTGGGGATGCCATTTGGCGCAGAGGTCGATACCTTGTTTCCAAAATAAGTCGCTAGCGGCGTCCCATTCTGCGACCGAATGAGAATCAGTTTGCTCTGACCAGTCCAGTCGTTTTTGATTTGATTAAAGAAACGATTGACAAAAGGCAAGGAACGGTCATCAGTCTCAAGCTCCACACTAGCCCCATACTTATCCATGTAATCTGTCAAGCCATCCTCAGAAAAAATCAGGGTTGACCCCACATGCAAGACCTGACTAGACCCAATCGTCACATCAAGAACGGAGGATTCCTTGCTGATATTGCCCAGCTCATCGGTCATATCAAACCGATCATCGCTTTGGATAGATACTGATTTGCCTGTCAACTTGTCAATCACTTGCGAGTTTTCGTCAAAGGTTCGCACCGTCCCTGATAAACCCAGATACTGCTCCTGTGTGGTCTTAAAAAAGTCGGTCATGCTCTGACATCCTGCTAACACCAGTAGACCAAGGGCGGTCACCAGCCCGAGTTTTATTGTTTTTCTCATAAATGTTCTCCTTTTACGTTTCCCTCATTATACCACAAACTTGCTCCCTCGTCCGCCTTGTGCTATGATAGACCTATGAACAAACGATTTTTCGCCCAACCCCAGACCCCTTCTCATAAGGCTTTTTGGAGGATAATAGCCGAGCTGTACAAGGCATTTATCACCCTAGAGCTTGTTGATGAGATGACTGAGCAGATGAGCCCTAACAAGCTGACTTTGATTGAGCAAAGGGTCGATGATCATCAACCGACCTTTAGATTGACAGCCAGCACCACAGAACAGTTCATTGAGCTCCCCAACTTAACCCCAGAAGATTGGGACATATCAACCAGCTTAGCCCTCGCCAGTTACTTGATGACAGTTGGTCAACCAGAGCCGTTGCACTGGCTAGATAAGTTACCCTTACACGCTGCCATCACCGACCAAGATAATCACCTCATCTACCATAACCAGAAACCCAAAGACCCCTTCTTCTTTGACGAGCTGGAACAAACCCCTGTTGAGAACTGGCTGATTCAAGAAGTTCTGACTAAACCTGAACACGCCGTCCATCTGCTCTTGCCTGCCACCTCTTTTGATCAGATACTCATCCAGTCCTATCAAGGGCTTTACGATAATAACCAGTTTCAGGGCATTTTTCAGCAGGTACAAGACATCAAGCCGATGCTCGCTAGCTATCTAGCCGAGACAGGGCAGGCCATCGTCGGCTGGTCAGACACTACATCAGGGGCCTCCATTAAAAACAACCTCTTTGATGAGGAGGCATTTTAAGAATCATCTGACATGATAAAAAATACAATTGCTATTCGCTAATCATCAAATGCAATAAAATTAACCACAGTGGATACCTGATAACTAGCATATCGCTCTAGACCATCAAGAAAATGTGATAAATCTTCTATTTTTTCAAAATACATTTCCAGCAATCCGATAATGGCGGTCAACATGATAGGCAAACCGACTAACATAGTCCTTATAGGATTGGTGGTTACCTTCTGTTAAAGTGACTAAGACTAGAACATGAACCATACACCCTGTTTGATGACGATTGAGTTCTACGGTATAACGCTGGATAACACCTTGTTCTTCCATTTTCTGTAGGCGAGCCGTCACAGCAGGAGCTGTCAAATGGACAGCTTCTGCCATATCCTTAATTTTCAACCGACTATTAGCTTGCAAGAGGGTCAGTATCTGGCGGTCTGTCTGGTCTAGCATATCTTTCTTTCTAAACTAAAGTTTTTAGGGCAAATACTTTTGAAAACACCTGTATCTTCCTATGCTTTTAGTGTATCATAGTCCTATCATTTTTGAAAGGATAAGACCATGAAATTCCATCACATTCGCCAATCAACTGCTCGCTTGATCTATGCAGGCAAGACGTTTCTTATTGACCCAATGTTAGCCGATAAAGGTGAATACCCTCCGATTGAAGGTGCGGTGACGGGTAACACCAGCAGAAATCCTCTCGTAGATTTACCATTTACTCGAACAGCCATCACTACTGGTATTGATGCCATTATCGTGACCCATCTCCACCAAGACCATTGGGATGAGGTGGCAACTGAGGTGCTGGATAAAAGCATTCCGATTTTTGTCCAAGATGAAGCTGACGCTACTGTGATAGCAGCTGCTGGTTTTACCGATGTTCGTGTGTTGACGCAAACCACTAGCTTTGGTGGTATTACCCTCCACAAAACTAATGGGGAACATATCGAAAACCTCAACCAATATCCCCAAGAAGTTAGAGACTTCATTGGCTCTGTTTGTGGAGTGGTCTTCCAAGCAGACGACGAAAAAACGCTTTACCTAGCTGGAGATACTTTTTGGAATGACCATTTCAAAATAGCTATCAACCGCTACCAACCAGACATTATCGTTCTTAATGCAGGTGGCAATGCTGTAGAAGGACTAGGAAGAGTGGTCATGGATAGTCAAGATGTTCTTGCTGTTGCCCAGCATACACCTGCTACTCTCATCTCCGTTCATATGGAAGCCATCAACCACTGGGCACTGTCTCGTCAGGAACTTGCTACTTTTGCTGAGCAACACGAATTTGCTGACCGTTTACATATTCCACAAGACGGAGAAATAATAATACTTTAATCTCAAAAACGCCATCTGGCGTTTTTTTGTAGGTCTCTTAGATGTTCACTGTGCGCATGGCTGCCTGATAGGTTTGTTCTAGTAGCATGGTGATGGTCATGGGACCGACCCCACCTGGAACAGGTGTGATGAGGCTTGTTAGTGGTTCGACCTCGTCAAAATCAACGTCACCACAGAGCTTGCCATTATCGTCACGGTTCATGCCCACATCAATGACAACAGCACCTTCCTTGACAAATTCCTTGGTCACAAACTTAGCCTGACCGATGGCAACGACTAAAATGTCTGCGCTACGCGCCAACTCTGGCAAGTTTTGGGTGCGAGAGTGGGCAATCGTCACCGTTGCGTTTTTATCCATGAGCAGCTGTGCCATTGGCTTGCCGACAATGTTGCTACGACCAATCACAACCGCTCGTTTGCCAGCCAGTTCGACACCATAAGCCTCAACCATTGCCATAATCCCAGCAGGCGTGCAAGGCACCATGACGGGGTGTCCGCTCCAGAGGCGTCCCATGTTCATCGGATGAAAACCGTCAACATCCTTTTCTGGAGAAATGGCTAGCAAAACAGCCTCTTCGTCAATATGTTTAGGCAAAGGGAGCTGCACCAAAATCCCATGATAACTGGCGTCCACATTGTATTTAGAGATAAGAGCCAGCAACTCCTCCTGAGAAATAATGTCAGGTACTCTTACCACCTCGCTCTTAAACCCAGCGGCAAGTGCTGACCGCTCCTTGTTGCCAACGTAGACCTGACTAGCAGGATCATCACCAACCAAAATCACGACTAAACCTGGGACAATAGCATGCTCTTCCTTCATCTGAGCAACTTTTTCTGCTAGTTGCTCTTGCAAACGATTTGCTATGCCTCTTCCATCAATTAATGTTGCCATTTGAACTCCTATCTCCATTGATACCACCATTCTACCAAAAAAAAAGACAAAAAGCACGTACTTTTTATCCTTACTAATAGTTAGCGATAATTTTCTGTACAGTTTAATTTTTTGAGTTTGTTCAGTTGATGTCGTCAATTAAGAGATAATAAGCTGGGATGCTTACCGATTATCCTTAAATTTCACCACCACACGCAGTTGACGCTCGGGATGAACGGTCAAATCAACCATCTGGATACGCGCTTCTAAAATCTCACCGTGACCGTAGAACATCATACGACTGATTAAGGTATTACGGTCTTTAGGCACATAGCCGAGCTTTTTGCCCTTGTAAAAAATCGCTACCGCTTCTGAGTCATAAGGATTGGTCGGCTCCGCCAACAAATCCAAATAAGTCCCTGGCTTTAGCTGGTCTACAACCTCTAAGCCATCATAGTAGGCAAAGGCTGCTAAATGAAAATCCTCCACATTGCGACTTGGTTCGTAGCCTGTAAATGTCATGATGTTTCTCCTTTGTAGTCGTTTTTATTAATATTATAGCAGAAAAGGTATAGGCTTGCTATTTAATTATGAATAATACCAACTGTTTACTAATCCAGCAAATCTGAAATTTGTGCCAAGACATAGTCATTATTTAACCAAAAACATTGCTTGGTCATGTAGTCACTAGAAAAGGCCTCCGGTTTATTAGTCCAGCGAGCAGGAACCGGTAACTGATCAGAGTTAGGATTATTAGCAACATAAGATGCTTTTTGAGCATGTGGACGAATGTGGATTGTTCTTCCCTCTGATTTTGAAATGAGATTATTTGTCACACGCCCATTTTGATAAATCAACTGAACACCACGCTTTAAGGTATCAACCGTTTCCTGCCAAGCAGCCTTAACGACACCGTCTAAATCAGCAATGGGCATGGTCCAAAATGTTGCCCCTTTGAAATAATAGATTCCATCCTGATTCTCTTGAAAAATAGCAAAGAAAAATTTCGTGGCATCAAAAATATCTCGAAGAGTCGATCCTTCCCATTCCTCTTCAACCAACTCTTTAAATTTAAAAGCAGGAAAACTCATACTTTCTTTAATGGTCTGCTTATTAGTTACTCGTATGGTCTTAACCGTAATATTGGCCTTGAAAAATTCTTCCGTTTCGTCAAGATTCTTGTCCAACCCCAACATCCGATTAATCAAGAGGGCATTAATCGACTTAGGATAGCTCCCATTACTCTGCTTTGGAATGTCAAACAGATTTGCTAGCTCTTCGACCGATTTGTTTTTGTAAGGGGCAAGTTGATGAATAATATAGTCTTCCAAGCGGATATTTTGTAAAATGGAAACATCCTCAATAAGACGATGACCGCTCTGATACCTTACTTGACGCTCCTGAACCTCATTTTCAAAGGGTTTTAAGCGAATATTGTCATCTTCTCGGCCACCAAAAATAAATTCCCTTAAAATATAGGTCATATAGTTGCTTTTCAAAGAATAGGCCCTTTGCATGGCTTTGGGAGCATTTAGATTCGGATGTTGGTCTCGAACAGATTTGCTATTGGCACCTTTTGTACAAGCACCCAAGTAGAGGGTCAACCCTTCTGATAATTCATGTGCTCGACCCGACTTAATATAATCATGAATTTTCTCCCAGTCCTGTTTGATGATTTCCAGGTCATTTTCAGGAAACTGAAAGAGAGCAGCCTTTAAGATTTGCCAATCTGTCCAAGGTAATTCTTTGTCATGCAGGTAAAACCCAAGTTCCATAAACTGGTTTTTCAACCAAAATGAGGAGGTTTCAAATACCTTGTCGTATTCTTCAATGTAGTTGATAATATTTAATACCAATCGCTCCTTAGCTGAATAGGTACCGTTTTTGAGAATTTTGACGGGCGTGGCCTTTAGCTCTACGCCAGCTTCATACAAATCTGCTCCAGCAATGCTATTTTTATCCACCCCAAACCAAGATTCCCAAGCATCTCCTACTTGGGACTTCTTGCCAGATTTTTTCTCGGGCATATTGGCCATCAGCTCTGCCATTGTCTTCCCAACAGCTTCTAAAGCTCTGTTGTGGATCTGCTCTTTCGTTTGATAACTAACCATACACTTCTCCTGCTACTCTATATTTCCATTATAGCAAATTAAATAGTTGATCGAATGCAAAAAATGCGGTATAATAAAGAAATAAACCTATAGATTGAGGATATGATGAACGTACTTGAATTATTCGCTGGCGTGGGAGGGTTCCGTATAGGGCTTGAACAGGCAGACAAGGATTTTTTCCAAACCAAATGGGCCAATCAATGGGAGCCTTCACGCAAGTCTCAAGACGCTTTTGAAGTCTACGACTACCGCTTCCCAGATAGCAAAAACTTAAACATCAGCATTTCTGATATTACCGACGAAGAACTCGCTATGATGGATGCGGATATGATTGTCGGTGGCTTCCCTTGTCAAGACTATTCTGTTGCTAGAAGCAAGAAGAACGAGCAAGGGATTGAAGGTAAAAAAGGGGTCCTCTTCTGGGAGATTATCCGAGCGACCCGCATTATTCAACCTAAATACCTGATTTTGGAAAATGTTGACCGCCTGCTAAAAGCCCCGTCCAAACAAAGAGGTCGTGACTTTGCCATTATGCTGGCAGCCTTTAACAATCTTGGCTATTCTGTTGAATGGCGGGTCATCAATGCTGCCGAATACGGCCGCAGCCAGCGCCGCCGTCGAGTCTTTTTCTTTGTCTATCGTAACGATACGGCTTTTGCAAAAAAACTAGACCAAGAATTCGAGCAAAACGACCAAGTTTTTGACGAAAAACGCTATGACGATTACATCTATCAAACAGGCCTCTTTGCCACCCAATTTCCAATCAAGCAAACACCTGTTAAACATCGTCAAGTTTACTATGAGTTGACCAATGATATCGTTGAGGTTTCAGATAACTTCACAGGTACTGTTTGGAACACAGGCGTCATGCGACACGGAAGATACTACTCGATTGATACCGAACCAAATTTTGACGGTCAACCGATTACGCTTGGTCAAATTCTCCAAGACGAGTCAGAAGTTCCTCAAAAATACTTCCTGACCTCACCTGAAAAACTGGAAAAATTCCAGTACCTCAGAGGACCTAAGAAAATCGAGCGCACCTCGGCTGATGGCCACACCTACACCTACTCCGAAGGAGGAATGTCTCCCTATGATGACTTGAATTTACCTGGCCGAACCATGCTAACATCTGAGGGAACTGTCAATCGTTCCACTCATCTGCTCTATGTCAATGACAAGTATCGACTCTTAACACCCGTTGAAGCCGAACGCCTCCAAGACTTCCCAGACAACTGGACCTCCAAGAAGAAACTCTCTGACGGAACTATTGTTGACGTCTCTGATAAAATGAGAATGTTCTTTATGGGTAACGCTCTGGTCACAGCTATCGTGAAAAAAATTGGCGAATATATCAAGAGTATTTAATAAAAACATAAAAAAACAACATATGGTGTCCCACGGAACAAGAGACACTATATGTTGTGTTTTTTGTTGTAGTTTTGCACTACTTTTGATATAATTAACATATGGAAAAAGCTGATAGGCGGCAACCTACCAGCTTTCATTAAGAATTAGAAGAGAAGGCAACTTAAGTACTGCACTATTCTAAAACCTACTGTAAAACTATATCAATTTTTGATAAAAAAGTAAACTAACTCAACTAATTCTTTTTCCATAATTAAAATGAAAAGGAAAATGAATGAATAAAATTATTAATCTCAAACATCATGAAATTGATTTTTTAAATCTAGATACCACAACAGATACTAGGCTATTTATAGACCCTACAAAACTTTACTCTAACAACTTGCATCCTATTTTTGGTAAAGCTCACCAAAAAGTTGCACATTTTTTTAGAACAGCATTTAAACTCTACCAACAAAATAACCAAGCTAAATTAAAAGAATTATTCAGTCATTCTCAAGAATGTAACTACATTCATCTTGGTTTATCTAAAGGAAAATCTTTGGGTAAGGGCGCATCTCAAGAAATGCTATTAAAGTTCTTTGAGCTTGTTGCTAAAGCAGATGATAACAGCAGAAAAAATTTACTTACCCTGACCGCTTTATCAATCCTTTCACCAAAATTTGCCGAAGATAGAACCTCTGATTTATTAGTTAGCCTACTAAAAAAAGAAATTGTCGAATATACTCTAGAACAAGCTAGAATTCATGGCATTCCAATTTCTACAAAGAACTATAACTTCAGAGAATATTGGAATAGTGACTCTGAATCGTGGGAAAACCTTGAATCTCCTTATATTCTTGGTGCTGATAATCAACCCTTACTCCTTCTTCCAAAAGTACTCATTACAAAACGTTATCACTTTCAAGTTATTAAATTTATCCGAACAATCATTTTTGTCCCTTATAAAGAAAAACTTGCAGGAACTTTTGGATATCATAAGAATGGTAATGCTAAACCGGTACCAAATCGTTACTTAGAGAAAGAGCTAATAAAGAATCAGTATATAGATTCAAAGAGTAAGTACAAACAATTTGCTCAAGATGAACTATCCAAAAATCCCAGACAGTTTGATAGCTTTTATACAAATATTACTCAGTTTACCAATCG
The DNA here is from genome assembly GCF_041807805.1 of Streptococcus sp. E29BA. Taxonomy (NCBI): domain Bacteria; kingdom Bacillati; phylum Bacillota; class Bacilli; order Lactobacillales; family Streptococcaceae; genus Streptococcus; species Streptococcus sp. E29BA. The sequence goes on along the minus strand of NZ_JBGTZA010000006.1, from coordinate 34,175 downwards.
TAGTATCCTGTCCGATGACGAACTTGATGAACTAACCAAGTAATAAAATTTTTAGAATAGTGCTTTAAGTACAGAAATTTTCTGTACTTATTTTCATACCAAAAACCCCAACAATCTGCTGGGGTTTATCGGTTATTGAAATACAGTTTTATCTGCTTACTTCACCAACTTCTCCATTTCTGCAATGCGTGCTTTGGTGGCATCGTATTTGGTTTGGTAGTCGGTTTGTTTGTCTTGTTCTTTTTGGACGATGTCTGGTTTGGCGTTGGCGATGAATTTCTCGTTAGCGAGTTTCTTGGTCACCATGTCCAGTTCTTTCTGCCATTTGGCGAGCTCTTTGTGGAGGCGGTCTAGCTCTTCTTCGACATTGAGAAGGTCTGCTAGCGGCAGGAAGATTTCAGCGCCTGTGATGACGGCTGACATGGCAAGCTCTGGAGCAGCAATAGCTGCGCCAATCTCCAGCTTCTCTGGGTTGGTGAAGCGGGTGATGTAGTTGATATTGGCTTTAAAGAAGGCTTCTAGCTCGCTGTCTGCGGTCTTAATCAGGAGGGTAATCGGCTTGCTTGGGGCGACATTGACCTCAGCACGGGCGTTACGAACCGCACGAATCAGATCTTTCAGGCTCTCGACCTCTGTCGCAGCTCTGCTATTGGCAAAAGAAGCATCCACCACTGGATAAGCGGCTACCACGATACTGCTATCAGAAAGCTGCCCAAAAATCTCCTCGGTCACAAACGGCATAATCGGATGGAGCAGGCGTAAAATGGCGTCAAGGGTGTAGAGGAGGACGGAGCGGGTGATGGCTTTTTCTGCCTCATCGTCGCTGTAGAGGACCTCCTTAGTCAGCTCGACATACCAGTTGGCAAAGTCTTCCCAGATGAAGTTGTAGAGATGGTGTCCAGCGATACCGAACTCAAACTTCTCAAAGGTGTCTGTGACTTTGGCAATGGTCTCATTGAGGTTGTGGAGAATCCAGCGGTCGGTCACGTTGCCAGCTTGGCTCTTAGCGACCTTCTGCACATTGGCACGTGCCTCCTCAAGGGTCAACCCCTCACGATTCATGAGGATATAGCGGGAAATGTTCCAGATTTTGTTGATGAAGTTCCAAGAAGCATCCATCTTCTCGTAGCTGAAGCGAACATCTTGACCTGGGGCAGAGCCGTTTGAAAGGAACCAACGCAGGGCGTCTGCACCGTACTGGTCGATAACATCCATTGGATCAATCCCGTTGCCCAAAGACTTGGACATCTTACGCCCCTGCTCGTCACGGATGAGACCGTGGATGAGGACATTCTTGAATGGGCGGCGGTCAGTAAATTCCAGCGATTGGAAAATCATGCGAGACACCCAGAAGAAGATGATGTCGTAGCCTGTAACAAGGGTTGAGGTTGGGAAGTATCGGTTAAAGTCATGACTGTCCGTATCTGGCCAGCCCATCGTGGAGAATGGCCAAAGGGCAGAGCTAAACCAAGTGTCCAGCACGTCCTCGTCCTGCACCCAGCCCTCACCTGCTGGGGCTTCTTCGCCAACATACATCTCACCAGCTTCATTGTACCAAGCAGGAATCTGGTGACCCCACCAAAGCTGGCGTGAAATCACCCAGTCATGGACATTTTCCATCCATTGGAGGAAGGTATCATTAAAGCGTGGGGGGTAGAAATCAACCTTATCGTCAGTCTCTTGGTTGCTAATCGCCCGTTTGGCCAGCTCGTCCATCTTGACAAACCATTGGGTGGACAGGCGTGGTTCAACGACAGCACCTGAACGCTCAGAATGTCCTACGGAGTGCACCCGTTTTTCGATTTTGACCAAGCTACCAAGCTCTTCTAGTTTGGCAACGACTGCCTTGCGGGCTTCAAAGCGATCCATGCCAGCAAATTCCGCCGCCAATTCGTTCATGGTGCCATCATCGTTCATGACATTGACTTGTGGCAAATCATGGCGTTGCCCAACGAGGAAGTCATTCGGGTCATGGGCTGGCGTGATTTTGACCACACCTGTTCCGAATTCTGGATCGGCATGCTCGTCAGCCACGATTGGAATTGCTTTGTTGATGATTGGTAAAATAACGTTTTTGCCAATCAAGTCCCTGTAGCGTGGGTCTTCTGGGTTGACAGCAACTGCCACATCACCAAACATGGTTTCTGGTCGTGTGGTCGCTACTTCTAGACCGCGCGAGCCATCTTCCAGCATATAGGTCATGTGGTAGAAGGCTCCCTCCACGTCCTTGTGAATCACCTCGATATCGGATAGGGCGGTACGAGCGGCTGGGTCCCAGTTGATGATGAACTCACCGCGGTAGATGAGGCCTTTCTTGTAGAGGTCGACAAAGACCTTGCGCACGGCTTTTGACAAGCCCTCGTCCAGCGTAAAGCGGTCACGCTGGTAGTCCAAGGACAAGCCCAGCTTGCCCCACTGCTCGCGGATAGTGGTGGCGTACTCTTCCTTCCACTCCCAGACCTTTTCTAAAAACTTCTCACGACCGAGGGCATAGCGCGAAATGCCCTGCTCCCGCAGGCGCTCCTCCACCTTGGCTTGGGTGGCAATCCCTGCGTGGTCCATGCCAGGTAGCCAGAGGGCATCATAGCCCTGCATGCGCTTCTGGCGGATAATGATGTCCTGCAAGGTCGTGTCCCAAGCGTGCCCAAGGTGCAATTTACCCGTCACGTTTGGCGGTGGAATCACGATAGAATAGGGCTTGGCTGTCTCGTCACCAGACGGTGCGAAGACATCGGCCTCAAGCCATTTAGCGTAGCGACCAGCCTCTACCTCAGCTGGATTGTATTTTGGTGATAATTCTTTTGACATGGGGTGGTCCTTTCTTTTATTCATTGCCTTTTTTTAAATATATTTACTAAACACTTTTCTCAAGTCATTCCTAATTTGTTCTTTAACATGTTCAATTTCATTTGGATATCCCAATCTTTCTTTAGAAATAGACACATACCTTTTTAAATAGACTTCAACACACCTAAGAGGAAAATCAACCATTTTTTACTGTTTTGCAAATACATTATTAAATCATCTATGTATTGAGTCATCAGTTCGCGATTAATCATTTCATTTTCAAATCGCTCAATATAGCTTCCTATTTCTGTTCCCTGGTAGTTTCTTATATTGCTTATGAAATAGTCTCGCTCTTGTTCAGCTTCCTCACAACTCGTATACCAGCAATCTTTTAAATACTTATTTATTACCTCCAATAATTCAAAAAATATCTCTGGAGTTTGGGCATAGTCTTCTTTACTATCTAAACCAATGGAACGACTCAAGGAGGTTTCAATATTATTTTCTCCAAGTATCACAGATAATTTAAACAGTTTATCTTCTTTTGACGTTATCCAATATTGCGTGTGACTTGAGAAAAAATCTATAAATTTATTGAAAAAAAGTGATTCATAGACTGAATGTTGCAATTGAATATTATATATTTCTATCATATGACTCAAGTTATTTTCAATACTATCATTTAAAATACGTCTTTTTAGTATCTCCCTGATATAATTTAAATCTTCTCCATCAACTATTCTGTAGTGAAGCAAATTGTTTCCAACGTGATATTGAAAATAAATATTTTCATCTAGGTAAGTTCTACACTCAATGATTGCTGACTCAAGTTTATCCGAATCGAATCTAAAAATACAATCTCCAGAAACAGCATTCCCAACAAATTTCTCTTGAAAATTTTCGTTTGCTATGTTTTGATAGTAAATTGTAATGTTAGTAAGGGGGGCACTTTCCCTAATGAATAATCTAATTGCTGAATTTTTTCCTTGTAACTCCGCCAAAAATAACGGTCGTAAAAATGCACGTTCTCGTTCTCGCTGTTCTAAGTATAGTTTCTCTTGTTTCTCTTTCTCTTCTTTTCGTTCGAGCTGTTTATTATGTGATTCTATTGTATTTTGCCAATCAAATAGAATAAAGGTTGTAAAAATTGCAATTGCTGATAAGACAACTTCAAAATAATCTTTGTTGCTATCTGATGAAAAATATAGCTTTAAATATTTAAACAACACCCCCATGATATTCATTTCTGCTAGCAATGGTAGTAAAATAAGAAAGATTATAAAAGCGAGAATTGAAATAATTGCTAGTTTTGTTCTTCTCATTTTTCTTCTTTTCCTCCTTCCCCCACCACCTCCACTTTGACTCCATCAGGGTCTTCACAGTAGAGGGCGTAGTGACTGTCTCCTCCTGCGTAGGGGTAGCGGTCATCGTAGAGGAGTTTGACTCCTCTGGTCATCAAATCCTGCCTGAGTTGGTCAATCTGCTCACGACTGCCACCGTAGAAGGCTAGGTGATTCAGCCCTGTTCGGCAGCGGTGATAGCCTGCATCTAGAAAATCAGCTGACGCAGAACCTCTCGATTGCCTTCAGTTTGAACTATTTCCATTTTGGAAATAGTTGCCTGCTCATCCAGCTCACCTTCTTCAAAAATATGCTTGAGATGCTTGTTAATAGCAGGCACTCCCATACCAAACAGCCGACTCATCTCTTTTGGACTGACCCAAATCGTCTCTCCACGAATAATGACCTGGACGGTCTCCTGCAACTGTTCAGCAGTATAAATCAGGAACTGCAATTCATTCATCAGGACTTCCTCCTTCCCAAACTAAGTTTGATACTCTAAGTTTAGTTCAATGGCACATTTTTCTCCCACTCACTCTTCAGCAAGCCATAGCGGAGGCTAGCACAGCGATTCCCTTGGGCATCCTTACGGTCACGGATGGTTGCTTCTAAGGTAAAACCAAGCTTTTCAGCCAATTTTCGACTAGCTTGGTTGTGATCATAACACGCAATTTCAATCTTATGAAGCTTGAGAAGTGTAAATCCGGCTTCCAAAAAAGCGTGACAAGCTTCGGTCATAAGGCCTTTTTGCCAAAAATCCGGATGTAGAGTATAGCCCATTTCTAGGACATCATCCGCATGGCGCAGGTTAAAATCAACAGAGCCGATAACCTTATCTGTCCCTTTGAGGCAAATCCCATAGCCCGATGGCAAATGATGGTCTGCATTACGTTTCGTCAGAACATGCTCTAAGTAATACACTTCATCTTCAACTGTTTTGACAGGTGGAAAACCTGCTGGCCAGGAGACCTCTGGTAAGCTAGCATATTCGAACACCGCTTCTGCATCTGCAACGGTGCGTTCTCGCAGGTAAAGTCGGTCAGTCTCAAGATTCGGCAGACTGATTTTTTCTTCAGTATTGTGATTGTTGCTCATGTTAGTTCTCCTGGAGTTGATAGAAATCTAGGACAATACCTTCAGGACCTTGAACAATTAGGGAATATGTCCCCCAGTCAGTCCTCGTTGGTGGATTCAGAATCATCTCTCCCGATTCTTGAAGGGCCTGATATTTCACATCTACATCTTCTATTTGAATGTGCAGAATAATACCAGATTGGAACTGCTCCAATGGGATAATCGCTTTATCCGATAGCATCAGACAATGGCTACCGACAGTGAACTGAGCAAAATGCTCATCTTTATAATCTGCTACAAGACCAAGCAATCTCTCCAACTGTTCACTAGATTGACTAACATGACTGACAACAATATCTAATTGATTTAAATCCATCACAATTCTCCTTTTCTAGATTAATATCGGTTCCAAATTCATCAGTTTACAGTTTTCACTCCGTTCAAACTGCATCCATATCTCTAAACTCTGCTCAGTTGCTATGCAACTGGCACTCACTAAGAGATATGGAAAATCCCCATCCAGCTTGCGCTAGATAGGGACGAAGTTCTGTTACGATTTCCGCGGTACCACCCAAATTCGGGCTTGTACCCGCAACTTTGTTTGTTCAGTTTTAGACATCAGCAACCAGTTTTGACCAACTCGCGGATTTCTCAGCCTCACCACTTTCTGTACAGTTGTTTTCTCAAAACACCTCTGATGGGTTAATTCTATCATCTTTTTAACAGAATAGCAACACCTATTGCCCAAAAAATCAATATTTTCTAAACCGTTGGTAACGGGCTTCTAATAACTCTTCTAACGGCAGTTGGCGTAAGTGGTCAAGTTCCTTAATCAATTCACTTTTCAGTGTAGCGACAACTTCATTTGTAAATTGCCCATATTCGGGGATAACCTTATCCACGACATCCAGCTTGAGCAGCTCATAAGAGGTGATTTTCATAAGCTCAGCCGCCTCCATGGCACGGCTGCCATCTTTCCAGAGAATAGAAGCAAAGCCTTCTGGCGAAAGCACCGCATACATAGAATGCTCCAGCATCCAAACCTTGTCCGCCACTGCTAGAGCCAAAGCTCCACCAGATCCACCCTCACCGATGATGATGGCGATAATCGGCACTTTTAGGTCACTCATCTCCATGAGATTGCGGGCAATAGCTTCTCCCTGTCCACGCTCTTCTGCTCCGACACCTGGATAAGCGCCCGCAGTATTGATAAAGGTAATAACAGGGCGACCAAATTTCTCCGCCTGCTTCATAAGACGCAGGGCCTTGCGGTAACCCTCTGGACTAGGTTGGCCAAAATTACGGTCCAGATTGTCCTGAAGGTTTCTTCCTTTTTGGATACCAATCAAGGTCACAGGCTGACCTGCCAATCGACCGACACCTCCAACAATCGCCCCATCATCTCTGAAATGCCGATCACCATGCAGCTCCATAAAATCATCCAGCAAGAGCTCAGCGTAATCCAGAGCGGTCAAGCGAGCTTGGTCTCTGGCCTGCTTGATGATGTTTCCGATGTCACTCATCGCACACCTCCATGTAGACTAATTAAGCGACCGATGGTCTCACGCAGGTGCTGCCGCTTGACGATCGCATCGACAAAACCATGCTCCAAGAGAAACTCTGCCTTTTGGAAATCATCGGGTAGCGTTTCCCGTACAGTACTTTCAATGACACGCCGTCCTGCAAAGCCAATCAAGGTCTGCGGTTCGGCTAAGATGATGTCCCCTTCCATGGCAAAGCTGGCTGTGACCCCACCTGTGGTCGGATCTGTTAGAATCGTCAGGTAAAAGAGCCCTGCATTGGAATGGCGTTTGACAGCAGCTGAAATCTTGGCCATCTGCATGAGGGACATAATCCCCTCTTGCATTCTAGCTCCTCCAGAAGCCGTAAAGAGGACGACTGGTAAGCATTCTTGCGTCGCATGCTCAAACAGACGGGTAATTTTCTCACCCACGACCGTCCCCATGGACGCCATGATAAAGTGAGAATCCATGATTCCCAGTGCCACTTTCTGTCCCTCAATCATAGCGGTCCCTGTCATCACTGCCTCATCCAGACCAGTCTTTTCACGGGTTGCCTGTAATTTTTCCATATAGTGAGGGAAGTCCAAAGGATTCTTGGTCTCAATCCCTGTAAACAGTTCCTCAAAACTCCCCTCATCCACTGTCAGGGTCAAGCGATCGTGCGCTGTAATCCGAAAGTTATACTGACAAGATGGACAAGTCTTTTCTAGCCCTAAATCCTTCTGATAAATGGTCTGCTTGCAGGCAGGGCACTTGGAAAATAGTTCGTCTGGCACCTCAGGCTTGACCTGTGGACGGACTTCTCGGGCAAAGCGATTGGGGTTGATACGGATATATTTTTCTTTTCGTGAAAATAAAGCCATTCTTCCTCCTTTTTAGCAGAGAGGCAGTCGAGACAAAAGTCCTGGCCTCTTAACACTATATTGTTTATTGTACAAGACGCAGTGGTTGACTGGCCTCTAACTCGCTGATAAATCAGCTTTTACAGTCCTAGTCAACTGTGCGGAGGTGGGACGAAAAGATCGAATTTCTTCGAAATTACCGATTTTTGTCCCACTCTCTTCTCGTGTGTATCTTCCTATTTTAGTCATGAGTGGCTTGGTAATGCGGTAAAAATTCTTCCATCAAGTAGGCGGTGTCATAATCCCCTGCCACTACTCGCTTGTCCGCAATCAAGTCCAGCTGAAAGTCTGTATTGGTCACAACCCCTTCAATCTCCAGCTCATAGAGGGCCCGCTGCATCTTCATCAGAGCTTCAAACCGATTGGCCCCATGCACGATGACCTTGGCAATCATGCTGTCATAGTAAGGCGGAATGGTATAGCCGGGGTAAACAGCTGAGTCAACCCGCAAGCCCACACCACCACTGGGCAGGTAGAGATTGCGAATCTTACCAGGGCTCGGTGCAAAGTTGAAGGCTGGATTTTCAGCATTGATACGGCATTCAATGGCATGACCTGTGATGGCGACCTCCTCTTGGGTCACCGATAACGGCAGTCCTGCTGCGATGCGGATTTGCTCCTTGACGATGTCTACACCTGTCACAAATTCCGTCACGGGGTGCTCGACTTGGACACGGGTATTCATCTCCATGAAGTAAAACTCACCCTTAGCTTCGTCTAAGAGAAACTCGATCGTTCCTGCATTTTCATAACCAACGGACTGAGCTGCACGCACTGCTGCCTGCCCAATCTTGTGGCGCATGGTTTGTCCAATCGCAATAGACGGCGCTTCTTCAAGGACTTTCTGATTGTTTCGCTGGAGCGAACAGTCCCGCTCGCCCAAGTGAATCACCTGCCCTTGCTTGTCTGCGAGGATTTGAACCTCAATGTGACGAGCTGGATAGACCACTTTCTCCAAATACATGGCACCATTGCCAAACGCTGCCTTGGCTTCTGACGAGGCTGACTCAAAGGCAGGAACAAGATCTTGAGCCTTTTCGACCTTACGAATCCCTTTGCCGCCACCACCAGCTGACGCCTTGAGCATGACTGGATAGCCGATTTTCTCCGCAATGGCTAGCGCCTCCTCAGCAGAGAAGACCTCTCCATCTGAACCAGGAATGACAGGAACACCAGCCTTGATCATCTCGGAACGGGCATTGATCTTATCCCCCATGGTATCCATGACGGCACCAGATGGACCAATAAACTGAATGCCTACCTCTTCACACATGGTCGCAAACTTGGAATTTTCACTTAAAAATCCAAACCCGGGGTGAATGGCTTCTGCACCTGTCACAACTGCAGCAGATAACACTGCATTGATATTCAGATAGGAGTCGATCGATTTGGCAGGTCCGACACAAATCGCCTCATCTGCCAAGAGCACATGAAGGGCGTCTTTATCCGCCTGCGAATAAATCGCCACCGTTTCAATTCCCAATTCTCTCGCTGCACGAATAATCCGTACCGCAATTTCGCCACGGTTGGCGATTAAGATTTTTTTGAACATACTTTTCTCTCTTTATGGCAGTTTCGCAAAGGGATTTCCCTTAACTAAACGATTCCAATGAAAACTTTTCTATCGCAGTAGCTGTTGGGTCGTTCACTTCGCTAGGCTTGTGACCAACCTGCTCCTTTTCCGATTTTCAGACTCGAACCTTCCAGAGTCACTTAACTGACTCTGGAAGTCTTGCGGGGATAGGACAACAACATCGAACGCTCTGCGTTAGCGATTTCTGTATTCTCGCTTTCTGATTTTCAGGCTCGAACCTTAAACAGTCCACTGGACTGTTTAAGCCCCAATCGCAAAGGTCAGCGTCCCGCTCGCTGCCAGCTTGCCATCGACTTCGGCTTTGGCTTCAACGACTGCAATCGTGCCACGGCGTTTGACAAAGGTCGCTGTCATGACGAGCTGATCTCCAGGAACGACTTGTTTTTTGAATTTGACCTTGTCCATGCCCGCATAAAAGACCAACTTGCCCTTGTTTTCAGGCTTGGACAACTCCAAAACACCTGCGGTCTGCGCCAAGGCTTCCATGATGAGGACACCCGGCATGACTGGATATTGGGGAAAATGCCCATTGAAAAAGGGTTCATTGATGGTCACGTTTTTCAATGCGACAATCGTATCGTTTGTCATCTCCAGCACCCGATCCACCAAGAGCATCGGGTAGCGGTGAGGCAGCGCCTCTTTAATCTGGTTTATATCCATCATTTGATGCGCACCAATCCTTGTCCAAATTCGATGACCGCTTCATTGGCCACCAAGATCTCTGTGACAACCCCATCACGTGGAGCTGGCACTTCATTCATCACCTTCATGGCCTCGATGATCATCAGGGTCTGTCCCTTCTTCACACTGTCCCCGACGGCCACAAAGGCTGGCTTGTCTGGAGCGGGCGACAGGTAGGCCACACCGACGAGCGGGCTCTCCACCACTTCCCCTTCGGCTTGTGCTGTTGGGACAATGGCAGAGCTAGCAGTCGCAGGCTCATCTAGGGGAACGACTGGCGTTTGCGCTTGGGGGGCAGCATTCGCCACCGTAGGCTGAGCAGCTGGTGCCACAGCCAAAGCGCTGCCTTCATTTTTACTAAAGGCAAGCTCATCGCTGCCATTTTTATAAGAAAATTCACGGAGACTTGAGCTGTCAAACTGTGCCATTAAGTCTTTAATTGCTGCTAATTCCATTAGCCCTCCCATTTCTTAAATGCAATGACTGCATTGTGACCACCAAAGCCAAAGGTATTGGAAATGGCATAGCGAATAGCCATATCTCGACCTTGTCCATAGATGACATCCGCCTCAATGTAGTCAGATACTTCTGTCGTACCAGCCGTTTTCGGCGCATGGGCATGTTTCATCGCTTCGATAACAGCGATAGCTTCCACCGCACCCGCAGCTCCCAACAAATGACCTGTAAAGGACTTGGTTGAGGACACAGGCGTATTGGTTCCAAAGACAGAAACGATCGCGCCGCTCTCGCCCTTCTCATTGGCAGGAGTAGAAGTCCCGTGGGCGTTGATGTAGTCCACATCTGCTGGCTCGATGCCTGCTTCTGCAAGCGCCAACTTCATAGCTTTAATAGCCCCCAAACCTTCTGGATTCGGCGAGGTCATGTGGTGGGCATCGCAGGTATTGCCATAACCCACGATTTCCGCCAAGATTGTAGCCCCACGTTTTTGGGCATGTTCCAGACTTTCCAAGACCAGAACACCTGCACCTTCACCCATGACAAAGCCATTTCGGTCCTTGTCAAAAGGAATCGACGCGCGAAGCGGGTCTTCGGTCGTGGACATAGCGGTCAAGGCCTGGAAACCACCGATGGCAAATGGCGTAATGGCTGCTTCTGAACCACCAGCCAGCATGACATCTTGGAAGCCGAATTTAATTTCACGAAAAGCATCCCCCAAGGCATCATTGGACGATGCACAGGCCGTAATCACACACTTGCAGACCCCATTGGCACCAAATCGCATGGCGATATTTCCTGCTGCCATGTTTGGCAGGGCTTTTGGCAGAGCCATCGGGCGAATCCGCTTGGGACCCTTGGTGTTCATTCGCTCCACTTGTTGCTCGATTTCCAAAATCCCACCGATACCGGTCGACAAAATCACTCCAAAGCGGTCTCTATCTAACGTGTCTGGCGTCAAGCCTGCATTGGTGACTGCTTCTTCTGCCGCATAGAGAGCATAGAGCGAGTAGTCATCGTAGCGATTGGTGTCTTTTTTCGTAAAGTATTTGTCAAAAGGGAAATCCTTGATTTCCGCGGCATTATGGACACTGTATTCGCTCGTATCAAACTTGCTAATCTTGCCAATACCGACCTTGCCTGTGTATAGGCTGTTCCAAAATTCTTCTGGCGTGTTCCCGATTGGGGAAGTAATACCGTATCCTGTAACGACGACACGATTGTTTTTTGTCATGGTGTTCTCCTTTTTGAACTGTACGATTTTTACAACTGTCACATTAACGAGACGCAGTGGCTGAGTGCTTCAGGATGTTTGCGCCTTGAAGGCGAGAAATCGTGAGTTGCACAACTCAAACAGCCTGAAGATGGCTGTTTGAGGTTGTGGATAGAGCGAGCAAGGCTCGCCACAATCATCAGGGCTGTTTAGCTGATGTCATCAGCTTTTACACCCCTACTCAACTGTTCTCTCATTGCATGGTCAAGCCGCCATCAATGGCAATCACTTGACCGGTGAGGTAGTCTTGACTAGCCAGAAAGACTGCCGCATCAGCCACTTCATCCGCCTGTCCAAAGCGTTTCATCGGGACTTGTCCCAGCATCGCCTCTTTAATCTTATCTGCCAACACAGCTGTCATATCCGACTCGATAAAGCCTGGGGCAATGGCATTGACCCGCACATTGCGACTTGCCACTTCCCGTGCGATGGACTTGGTCAAGCCAATCAATCCTGCCTTAGACGCTGCATAATTAGCCTGCCCTGCATTGCCCACGAGACCAACCACGCTCGAGAGGTTGATAATCGCCCCCTCACGTGCCCTTGTCATAGGTTTTAGGACAGCTTGAGTCATGTTGAAGGCCCCTGTTAGGTTGATTTTGAGGACGCTGTCAAAGTCTTCTTCCGTCATCCGCATGGCCAGACCATCCTTGGTAATGCCGGCATTGTTGACCAGAATATCCACACTTCCCAGCTCTTCGATGGCTCTATCAACCATTTGCTTGGCCTGCGCTTGACTGGAAATGTCTCCCGAAATGCTCACCACCTTGACACCGTAGGGCTCAAAGGCAGCCAGCGTTTCTGCTGGAATCTCCCCACGACCGTTGATTACGACATTGGCACCCAGACTGGCAAATTTATGAGCAGTAGCCAATCCAATACCACGTGTTGAACCAGTAATAAACACATTTTTCCCTTGTAATTTCAAAGTATTATCCTCCAATATTTTCTAATAATTTTTCTAAATCAGTTAATGTTTCAATTGATTGACAAGCTAATGTCTTGTCCATTTTTTTGATAAAGCCAGACAAGACATTGCCCGGACCAATCTCAATAAAATTGGTCACCCCAGCTGCCTGCATGGTAGCAATCGACTCGTAAAACCGTACAGGCTCCATGACCTGACGAGTCAACAGACTTGGAATGTCCGTAGTCGCCATAATAGCCGCCTCGGTATTGCCCACGACAGGACAAGTTCCCTCATGAAAGGCCACTTCTTTTAGAGCAAGTGCTAGCTTGTCCGACGCCGGCTTGAGGAGTGCCGTGTGAAAAGGACCAGAGACATTCAGTGGTATCAGGCGTTTGACGCCTTCCTCTTTAAGAAGCTCTACCGCCGCATCCACCGCATCTACCTCACCACCGATGATAATCTGTGCTGGCGTGTTGTAGTTGGCAGGACTGACCACACCCAAGTGAGCGACTGCTTGACAGGCCTTCTCAATGACAGCGACATCCGTATTCAGGACGGCCACCATCTTGCCTGATCCAGCAGGAGCTGCTGTTTCCATATACTCCCCACGCTTGGCGATGAGGGCGACTGCTTCCTCAAAATCTAGATAGCCTGCTGCCACAAGGGCTGAGTATTCGCCCAAGGACAGACCTGCCATCATGTCAGCCACCAATCCCTGCTCCTGCAAGAGACGGAAAATCGCCACAGAAGTCACCAGCATGGCTGGCTGGGTATAGCGGGTCTGATTGAGCTTGACCTTATCGGTATCGATAAGGTCCCTCACATCATAGCCCAAGACACGGCTAGCTGCTTCATAGGTCTCTCGGACAATTGGATAGGTCTCGTACAAGTCCCGTGCCATCCCTAGACACTGCGCCCCTTGCCCTGCAAACAAAAAAGCTGTTTTTGTCATCTTATTCTCCAATACTTGCCCAACGCGTTGCTTCTTCCTTGATCACTGCAGCCGCACCGTAGTAAATATCCTTCAAAATCTCTTCACAAGTCTCTTCCTTACTGATGAGCCCTGCAATCTGACCTGCCATGACAGAGCCATGGTCAACATCCCCGTCAACCACCGCATTGCGAAGGGCACCAGCTCCCAGCTCTTCAATTTCTTCAGCTGTCTTTTTACCCGCTAAGAAATCTTTCTCAGCCTGACTGTAAGCTGTCGCCAGCTTATTTTTAATAGCACGGACAGGGTGCCCGACAACAGAAGCCGACACCACCGTATCAATGTCCTTAGCTTTCAAGACCTTATCTTTGAAGTTTTGGTGGGCATTGGACTCTATCGCCACAACAAAGCGTGTCCCTACCTGCACCGCCTCTGCCCCCAGCATAAAGGCTGCCGCCGCACCGTGACCATCTGCAATACCACCTGCTGCAATGACAGGAATCGTCACCGCTTCGACAACCTGACGCACCAAGGTCATGGTCGTCAACTTACCAATGTGGCCTCCTGCTTCCATGCCTTCGGCAATGACAGCATCCACACCCAGTTTTTCCATGCGCTTAGCAAGGGCAACGGACGGTACCACTGGAATGACGATAACCCCTGCTGCATGCAAGCGTTCCATGTACTTACCAGGATTTCCCGCACCTGTCGTCACGACCTTGACACCCTCTTCGATGACCAAGTCCACGATGTCATCCGCAAAAGGCGATAGGAGCATGATATTGACCCCAAATGGCTTATCCGTAATAGACTTGACCTTCTGGATATTGGCACGAACAACCTCTTTTGGAGCGTTGCCCCCACCGATGATGCCCAGACCACCAGCATTTGAGACAGCACCAGCCAAATCACCATCTGCCACCCATGCCATCCCCCCTTGGAAAATAGGGTATTTGATGTTTAATAATGTTGTAATACGTGTGTTCATTTTAGTTCTTATCCTTTTTACAACTTAGCAAACCTGCTAGGAAAACAAGACAGGTTTCTCTTGCTTACCTAGCAAGTTTGATAAAAAAATATTTTTTCTATCAAACTATTCAGGTAAGAAGTAAGGCTAAGCATTTAGCCTTAACTTCTATATTTTAATGATATTGATAGCTTCTTTATGAAACGAATTAAATTTTGCCTTCAACGTAAGCAACCAAGTCGCCAACAGTGTTCAAACCGTCTTCTGTTTCGATTTGGATGTCAAACGCATCTTCAATTTCTGAAATAACTTGGAACACATCCAGTGAGTCAGCGTCCAACTCATCAAAGGTTGTCATGAGAGTGACTTCTTCAGCATCTTTGCCGAGTTCTTCAACGATAATTTCTTGTACTTTTTCAAATACTGCCATGATAGGGTCTCCTTTTTGGATAAAAATATTTTTATAAACGGGTGCTAACCCATTGATAACTAGATTGTAATCAGTAAACTACCCCAGGTTAAGCCACCACCGAAGCCTGATAAGAGGACGGTTTGGCTACCATCGAGACGAATCCGCCCATCGGCGACGCACTCGGAGAGCAGGATAGGAATGGACGCTGCACTGGTATTGCCATAGCTCATCATATTGGCTGGGAATTTAGCTAGATCAGCACCAATTTTTTGAGCCATCTTGTCAATGATGCGACTGTTGGCTTGATGAAGCAGGTAGTAATCGACAGCCTCTGCCGATAAGTCATTGTCGGATAACAGTTGACGGATGCTTTTTGATACGGTCTTGATAGCAAAATCAAAGATGGCTCGACCGTTCATCTGAACCCGACTATCAGCCTGCTCTGCCATTGCCGCAAAAGGCGATGAAAAACCTGACTTTCCTGACTGCAAGGCTTGTCCATGGGTGCCGTCGGTATTGAGGCTCTCGGCCAGAAAATACTGGTGATCGCTGGCCTCCAGCAAGACCCCGCCAGCACCGTCACCAAAGAGCACAGCGGTGCTACGATCAGACCAGTCCAAAATCTTAGAAAAGACCTCCGCCCCAATGACAAGACCTTTTTGATAAAGACCAGACTGGATTAATTTTTCAGCGGTTGATAAGGCAAAGACGAAACCTGAGCAAGCTGCCGCAACATCAAACGCAAATGCACGCGTAGCTCCAAGAGCTCCCTGAACGAGAGCTGCTGTTGAAGGCATCATGCTGTCTGGCGTAATGGTCGCAATGATGATAAAATCAAGCTCTTCTGCCGTCAAGCCTGCTTTTTGGAGCAGTTGCTCAGCAACGGCTGTCGCTAACTGACTGGTGTCCTCTGTCTGGCTGATCCGCCTCTCTCTAATACCCGTACGACTAGCAATCCAGTCGTCGCTGGTATCCATGATTGCTGCGAGATCATCATTGGTCACCACCTGACTAGGTACGTAGTGAGCAACCTGACTAATTCTTGCATAGGTCATCACATCAAGTCCTCCAGAAACTGGTGAAGGCTAGCTAGACCTTTTTGAAGCGCTAGGACCTCGCTCTCGCTCATATCGCCTAATACCTTTAACACCATATTTTTGTGGAACTGACGGTGAAGTCTATACAGCAAGCGTCCCTTGCTTGTTAAGCTAATGTAAACCACACGACGATCTGTCAGCGAACGTGTCCGTGTGATGTACCCTTTTGCTTCCAGTTTATTAAGGCTGGTGGTAACTGTTCCTAGGGTTAGGAGCAGCTCTTTTGCAATATCAGATGGTGTGACATTCTTGTTTGTTCCAATAATGTCAATGGTGTGCATCTCCTTTAAACTAACATCCTTAAACTGACTTTGTCTCAGGCTGTTCTCCTCTACAACCAAAACACGGTTAAAAATATCTACTAAGTAACTATTGATTTGATTGTAGTCCACACCACACCTCCACTGTATCTTATCAAAGCTAGAACTTTGATGGTCAAATTATATCACAACCAAAGTTGTTTGACAAGAAAAAAATGTCATCACTAGTTTCCTGTAAATTGAGGGCGGCGTTTTTCAGTGTAAGCTCGAACGCCTTCTTTGAAATCTTCTTTGTAAGCTAAGTCTGACTGCAATTTCAATTCTAACTTAGAATAATCTTCCCAACCTGCAAATTCGCTAGCCCAAATCATCTGTTTGATTGCCGCATAGGATTGAAAAGAGGCTCTGTTTAATTTTGTGATAAGATTCGTAACCGTTTTATCTAACTTATCTGACGTGCAAGTTTTATAAACAAAACCATAGTCTAAACCACGTTCAGCTGTTACAGCTTCTGCCGTCATCGCCAGCTGGGTGGCTCGGTTGATCCCTAAAGAGCGGGTCAAGAGGAAAATACCTCCAGCATCTGGTGCTAGATTAACATTCACAAAGGCTTGGATAAACTTCGCTCGTTCAGTCGCGATGCAAAAATCTGCAGCGACAACCATGTTAAAGGCTGCACCAGCCACTGGGCCATCAACTGCCATAATCACTGGTTTTGGCAGACGCTTCAAGACAAAGGAAATCGTGTTAACCAGCTCTGCTATTTTCACTAAAGATGACACATCATCGGCATCCACAGCCCGTTGCATCTCGGCCAAGTCCCCACCAACGGAGAACACCTTTCCCTCACCCTTGACCAGAAGAATCTTAACAGCTTGATCCTGATTGGCTAGCTCAATCGCTGCTAAAATCTCCTCGCAAATGGGTACATTAAAGCCATTAGAGACTTGAGGGCGATTGAGGGTCAGGGTGGCAACACCATCTGCTACCTCATAGATAATTTCTTCAAACATCTCCTTATCATCCCCTTATATAGTTAGATAGATAAATCATTTGATAATCAAACGATTTACTTTATTATAACTGATTTAACTGAAAATGCAAGTAAAAACTGTAAAGCTACTGACAAAGTTTATTGTCTTTGCTATAATGCTAGGGTAAAGTTTTAGAAAGAATAGGACCATTCATGAAAGTAGCCAAATTTGGTGGCAGCTCTCTTGCTTCTGCCCAGCAACTAGAAAAAGTTTTTAACATTGTTAAATCAGATAATGAACGACGTTTCGTCATTGTCTCAGCACCAGGCAAACGTTCGGCAGATGACACAAAAGTGACCGATGCCCTGATTAAATACTACAAAAATTATACCGCTAATCACGATGTGACGGCTGATCAAAACTGGATCATCAACCGCTATAAAGCCATGGTTGATGAACTTGGCTTGTCTAACAAAATTCTTGATGACATCGCATTAGCCATCGCCAGTCTAGCCACTCTGCCGAAAGAAGGAAACGAGTTTCTTTACGATACTTTTTTGGCAGCTGGAGAAGACAACAATGCTAAATTGATTGCCTATTTCTTTAGACAAAGAGGGTTAGATGCTAAGTATATTCACCCAGAAGAAGCTGGCATTATCGTCACCGGTGAACCCGGTAACGCACAACTTCTAACATCAAGCTATAATGCCTTGCAAAAACTGCGTGATTCTGAAGAAATTTTAGTTATCCCTGGATTTTTTGGTGTTACAGTTGACGGACAAATCTGTACCTTCTCGCGAGGAGGGTCTGATATTACAGGCGCCATTGTTGCAGCAGGGGTTAAGGCTGATATTTACGAAAACTTCACTGATGTTGATGGGATATTTGCTGCTCACCCAGGTGTCGTTGACCAGCCACACTCCATTCCCGAGTTAACTTATCGGGAAATGCGCGAGCTGGCCTACGGTGGGTTCTCTGTTTTACATGATGAAGCGCTCATTCCAGCCTATCGTGGAAAAGTCCCTATTGTCATCAAAAATACAAACAACCCTGATCATCCTGGTACAACAATTGTCTTGGAGAGTCCCAAAAAAGACCAGCCAGTTGTTGGGGTCTCTGGGGATGATAAATTTGTCAGCATCAATATTTCCAAATACATGATGAACCGAGAAGTTGGATTTGGACGGAAGGTACTTCAGATTCTTGAAGATTTGAATATCAGATTCGAACATATGCCAACGGGGATTGATGATTTATCCGTTGTTGTGCGTGAGCGTGAACTCAGTCCAATTAAAGAGCAGGAAATCATTGATCAATTAACGCGAAAACTAGAAGTTGATCATGTTGACATCGAACGAGATTTGTCGATTATTATGATTGTTGGCGAAAATATGAAAAATCATGTCGGCGTTGCAGCCACTGCTACTTTTGCTTTAGCTAAAGAGGAGATTAACTTGGTGATGATTTCCCAAGGTGCCAGTGAGGTTTCCGTCATGTTTGTTGTTAAAACAAGCGATGAAAAAGCTGCAGTCAGAGCGCTGTACCGTGCATTTTTTAACTAGAAATTGATTGTGTGACCGTATTTTTAATACTTGGATTGTCTATTAGATATTAAAGGCGTGAGAATGAAATAGCCTCCTAGACTATTTCATTCTCACGCCTTTTTTAATCTGTCTTGGCAAACTGGCTTTGGTAGAGTTCATAGTAGAAGCCTTTGTCAGCCAGTAAACTGTCATGCGTGCCTTGCTCAATAATCTGACCGTCCTTAAGGACCAAAATCTTATCTGCTTCTCGGATAGTTGACAAGCGGTGGGCGATGACAAAGCTAGTTCTCCCTTGCATGAGCTTTTTCATAGCCTGCTGGATAAGTAGCTCAAGTCTTGTGTCCACTGACGAGGTCGCTTCATCCAAAATCAAAATTTTCGGGTCTGCCAATAGGGCACGGGCAATGGTCAAGAGCTGTTTTTGCCCCAGCGAAATGTTGCTGGATTCTTGGTTCATTTCCATCTTGTAACCACCTGGTAGGGTGCGAATAAAGTGGTCCACATTGGCAGCCTGAGCTGCTGCCACCAGCTCCTCATCGGTCGCTGAGAGGTTACCAAACCGTAGATTGTCCTTGATGCTCCCTTCATAGAGCCAAGCATCCTGCAAAACCATCCCGAACTGGCGGCGCACCGCCCGTCTATCCAGTTCTCTGATATCTCTACCATCTAGGGAAATAGCTCCCGCAGTCACATCATAAAAGCGCATGAGAAGGTTAATCAAAGTAGTCTTTCCTGCACCCGTGGGACCAACGATGGCAATCATCTCACCTGGTTCAACTGTCAGATTAAAATCTCGAATGAGGGGCTTATCTGGACTATATTGGAAAGAAACCTTACTAAAGGTCACTTGACCAGTCAAATTGATTTCGTCAGCCGTTTGGAGACTGCTCGTTTCTTCGTTTTCATCGAGAACAGCAAAAATCCGTCCTAAAGATGATTTAGCGCTCTGCAATTGTCCCGACAACTGCGCTAAGGTCTGGACTGGCTGACTAATCTGCCAAACATACTGAACAAAGGCCTGCATGTTACCAATGGTCAATCGCCCTGCCAACACCTGAAGCCCACCTAAAAGCGCTAGAACGACATAGGTCAAATCAGAGATAGAGTTAAGCAGGAACATCAGACTGGATAAAAAACTAGCCTTGAAGCCAGCTACCTGCAGGCTGCTGGTAATGTGGCGAAAATCTCGACTAGATGCTTCTTCACGACCATAGAGCTTGATAATGTTGAATCCCGTCAGATTCTCCTGAACAAACCCGTTAAGGTCTCCTAAAATTTTGGATTGCTCGGCGAAGTATGGCTGAGACAGCTTCAACAAGAACCGAGCCGTCAAGTAGGTGATGGGCATACTAACCATGACCACTAGCGCCAGCTGACTATTGAGCCAGACCATCATGGAGATGACCAAAATTAAACTCAAAACCGCATTAACAATCTGTAAGAAAGACTGCTGAAGAGCATTCGAGACGGTCTCTACATCGGTTGTAAATCGCCCTAAAAGATCACCAAACCGGTGCTGGTCAAAATAAGCCACTGGCAAGCGATTGATTTTATAGCTGAGGTCTTGGCGTAAGTCACGCATCGCACCTTGCACCACCTTGGTCATGTAGATATTGGCTAGGTAAACACCGACTTCAAAGAAGAGGGCACGCACCAGATAGAGTCCTAAAATTAGGGTCACATAGCGATAGTTAATGTCTGCACCAGCGACACCTTTCGTCATATCAATCAGGTTTTGCGTCAACTCTGTGATAACTAAACCAATAACAAAGGGTTCCAAAACACCAGCTACAATACTGATGACCTTAAAGAAAACAGCTAAAAAGAGTGAGCCTCGATAGCGACTAAGATAAGGCCACAGTCGCTTAAAACCTTGTTCTGTCATTCTTAGCCCTCACTTTCTGTCAAACTCTGGCTATTGAGCTGAGACTCTGCAATCTCGCGATAAATGGCATTGCTGAGCATGAGCTCCTCATGCGTCCCGCGCCCAACAATCTCTCCCTTGTCCAGCACGATAATCTGGTCAGCATCCATAATAGTACCAACCCGTTGCGCCACAATGAGCACTGTCGCCTCCTGTGTCACCGCCTTCAACCGCCGTCGTACCTCGGCATCAGTCTTATAGTCCAAGGCTGAGAAAGAATCATCAAAAATATAAATGTCCGCCTGCTTAACCACCGCTCGCGCAATCGACAGCCGCTGCTTTTGCCCACCAGACAAGTTACTACCGCCCTCTGCCAACAAGCTCTCGTAGCCCTCCTCACGGCTAGCGATAAAGTCAGCTGCCTGTGATACTTGCGCTGCTTGCTCCAGCTCAGGCAGAGTCGCCGTTTCCTTACCGTACTTGAGGTTTTCTTCGATTGTTCCGGTAAATAGCAGAGCTTTCTGAGGAATAAAGCCTATCTTAGACCGCAAAGCCTTGAGGTTGTAGTCTCGAACATCAACCCCATCGACTAAAATTTTCCCCAAGGTCACATCATAAAACCGAGGAATCAGGCTGACTAGACTAGATTTCCCAGACCCCGTTGAACCGATAAAAGCGATGGTTTCCCCGGGCTTGGTCTTAAAGGAGATGTTATGGAGAACAGGACTCTCCGTCTCTCCTGGGTAAGCAAAGGTCACATTGTCAAATTCCAGATAGCCCTTGGTCGCTGTTTCTGTCACTCCATCCTCATTTGGTGCGATAGAGATAGGCAGGGTCATCACTTCTTTAATCCGGTGACTAGAGACTGCCATCTTCGGATACATGGTAAAAAGGTTAGAAAAAAGCAAAAAGGAAAACAGCGCATGAAAGGCGTATTCGATAAAAGCAACCATGTCACCGATCTGCAAGTCTCCTCGCGACAGTGGCGGAATGGCAAACCAGACAATGGCGACAATCATGGCGATGATGATTTGCACAAAGATGGGCTCAGTCAAGGCAGTCAGGCGAAACAACTTGCTTGAGGTCTCTGTGAACGACTGGTTGGCCGTCGCAAACCGCTCTTCCTGAAAGTCTTCCCGTGCAAAGGCACGAACAACTCGAAGACCAGTTAGGTTTTCTCGCACGTACTGGTTAATCTTGTCCAGCGTTGTTTGTTGCTGCTCTGATAAAGGTTCCGTTCGTCTAGCGACGTAGACCACCACAGCCACCAAGAAAGGAATGGAGACCGCCACAATCCAAGCCATGGATGGGCTAGTGCGAAGAATCATACCCACCGAAAACAGCATCATCAGTGGGGTAATCATGCCAAGACGCAAGGCTTGATCAGCGAATTGCATGAGCATGTAGGCATCCGTTGTCATCCGAGTGACGAGAGAGGAGACGCCGATTTGCTCGTACTCATGGTGAGAATAAGCCTGAAGCTTGTCGTACATGTCATTACGCATGTCCTGAATCATGGTAGTCGTTAACTTGCTAGTGGCATAAGCCATGGTCAGGCGACCGACCAGACCAGCTAGACTAGCTAACAACATGACCCAAAACCAGCGGTAGAGGGCAGCTTCATTTTGCTGCACCAAACCGTCATCAATCATCCGTGCCAAAATGGTCGGCAGACCTAGATTGACCACAATAAAGAGTAAAACCCCGACCACATTTAACAAGAGCCATTTGGGGTAATGTTTCAAATAAGACCAAATATATGCCATAAGTTCCTTTCTCGTCTTTCTGGAGTTGCAAGCTCAATAGTTAGTGACCATCACAGCGACTTAACCATCCAGACATCCATCAGGTAGTGGCCCGTTTCCTGGGTCAATGGCTGAGCTAAATGCTGGTAGCCCATCTTCTCATAGAGTTTGAGGGCAGCAGCTAGCTTGGTGGAGCTTTCTAGATACATCTGCTCATAGCCTGCTTGCAGCGCTTTTTCTTCAATGTGTGCCAAGAGCTGGCTGGCATAGCCTTTTCCACGGTAGTTTTTGTCTACATAGAGTTTTTGCAGCTCACAAACCAATTCTGAAATCGGACCAAAACCACCGCAGGCAACCACCCTGTCGTCTACCTTGATGACCAAGTATTGAGAACGAGGCAGTTTATCATAATAGTCAGCCAAATCATCCAACTGCGGGTCAAAATAAGCTGTTCCAGGCAAAGCCAATCCCTCATCTTCTAAACAGTGACGGACAAGCGTGGCCACCGCAGAGTTATCAGTTGGGGTGAGGTAATGAAGTTCCATCTCCTACCCCTCCAACTCACTCAAATACTCATAGCGCTCGTACTTGGCAAGGAGCTGGTCATTTTGCTCGTCCAACTCTTTTTGCAAGTCGGACAGGCGGGCAAAGTCCGCTCCACAGGTCGCCATCTCACCCTCAATAGCGGCAATCCGCTCCTCAAGGCTAGCAATCTTCTCCTCGATGACCGCCCATTCCTGCTTCTCAAAGTAGGACATGCGCTTGCGCTCGGCTTTTTCCTTTTCTGCCTTTGGTTTTTCCGTTTTTGGGGCAATCGCAGAGCTGTCCCGCTCGAAGGCCTTTTCATCCAGATAATCGGTGTAGTTGCCGAAAAATTCCCTGACACCGCCAGCCTCAAAGGCTAGAATCTTGGTCGCCACCTTGTCAAGGAAATAACGGTCATGGCTAACCGTAATCACAGGACCTGCAAAGCCTTGCAGGAAGTTCTCCAAGACTGTCAAGGTCGCAATGTCCAAATCATTGGTCGGCTCGTCTAGGAGCAGGAGATTGGGCTTTTCAATCAAGATTTTCAAGAGATAGAGCCGTTTTTTCTCGCCACCAGACAGCTTGGCAATCTGGGTGCCGTGAGTTGAGCGAGGAAAGAGAAACTGCTCCAAGAGCTCGGAAATGCTGGTCGTGCCGACAGTTGTCTTAACCTCGTCTGCCACCTCTTGCAGGTAGTTGATGACCCGCTTGCTCTCGTCCATCCCCTTAAGATTTTGCGAGAAGTAGCCAACCCGCACAGTCTCCCCCATGTCAACCGTCCCAGCAGTGGCTTGCAAGTCTCCGCTAATGAGGTTGAGCAGGGTGGACTTGCCGACCCCATTGTCTCCGACAATGCCAATCCTGTCCTTGTTTTGAATGAGCAGATTAAAATTGCTCAAAATCGGCTTGTCCCCATAGGAGAAGCTGACCTGCTCAAAGTTAATGACTTTCTTGCCAATCCGACTGGTCTCAAAGGTGATGTCCAACTCTGTACTGGTGGTCGTGGTCGCCAATTTCCCCTTCAGCTCATGGAAGCGATTAATACGAGCTTGTTGCTTGGTCGCACGCGCCTGCGGTTGGCGACGCATCCACTCCAACTCCTGCTTGTAGAGTTGCTTTTTCTTGTGGAAGCTGGCCGCATCCCGCTCGTCCTGCTCGACCCGCAGGCGAACATAGTCTTGGTAGTTGCCCTGGTACTCAGTAAGCTGGCTGTTGGCCAGCTCAAAGATACGGGTAGCGACATTGTCCAAGAAATAGCGGTCATGGGTGATGAAGAGGACTGTTTTCTTACCGGTTTTCAGGTAAGTGGTCAGCCAAGAGATGGTGTCGATGTCCAGATGGTTGGTCGGCTCGTCAAGGAGCAAGAGGTCACTGTCTGACAGGAGCACCTGGGCTAGCTGAACCCGACGGCGCAGCCCCCCAGACAAGAAGCCGACGGTGGCTTGCAAATCTGTGATCCCTAGTTTGGTCAGAACCGTTTTGACCTCGCTCTCGATCGACCAGACGTCCAGCGCATCCATCTCTGCCATGACCTTTTCCAGCTCTTTCTGGCTCTCTTCTGAGTAGTCGAGGAGCAGCGCTTCATAGCGTTTCAGCACTGCCATTTCCCTTAACTCCGATGACAGCACCGTGTCTAGGACGGACTTGCTGTCGTCAAAATCAGGCTCTTGGGTCAGGTAGCTGATGGTGTAGCCCTTGGCAGCGGTAAAGGGCGAGCGGTCGCCGTCAAAGCCAGACCGCCCCGACAGAACGTCAAGGAGCGTGGTCTTGCCCGTACCGTTGACGCCAATGAGACCGATGCGATCCAGCTCATGGACGATAAAGCTGATGTCCCGAAAAACCGTCTTGTCACCGACGGACTTAGTTAAGTGTTCTACGATAAAGTTTGACATAAGGTGCTTTCTAAAAGATTATTTTACTCGAAAGTAAAACCATCTTGAATAATATTTTTTACTTTCAGTAATTCCGTTTTAATTTCATCAATTAGCTCGTCGTAAGTAATTCCATTTCTAATATTCCAATATTGATAGATTTGAAAATTATTTTTGATTTTACCAGTATAGCTACCATACAATTTACTCAAAGATGTCTTTTTTTCTCTTATCAATTTAGAACTCTTATCGTAATTCTCCAAAAATCCTACTCTCTTCATCTCATTGAAATAATAATCTTTATCATCAAATCGTGAATAATGTGATACTGGTCCAGAATGAAGTCTAAATTGTCTTCCTTCAATCTGAATACCTATAACTCCAATAATTTCACCATTTACCTTCTGCTTATACATAATATCTACAGTAGGTTTTTTATTATTAAAAAAGTTACCAATCACAGGCATACCCCAAGGAGTTTGAAACTCTACATTAAGTTCTTTCTCAATGAATTGGCTCAACTTACTTCCAGAAAACTTTAAATATATATCTTCTAATCTCAACTTCTCAAGTTCAGAATCACTTTCAAAAAAGTATCTATTCTGTGCTTCGTTCAACTTCTCTAAAAGTATACAACTTATTAGTTGGATGTCAGAAACATAATTTTCAATAGTGTTAAAGATATGGGAATCTAGAGTAACTATTTGATTTATTCCAGCTATTCTTTCAGAAATTTTAGCATAAGATAAAAATTCCCAATTATCGTAATGTAATGTCTGCTCTATTCCTGTTAGGATACCAAACTCAAATACAATATTCTTCTCAGAAAAATTCTCTTCATATGTTCTTAACTGCTCAATAGTCGGAATAGATTTCAATTTATTTTCGATGAAAACAGCCTTTCTCATACCATTAGAATCCTCAAAATAAATGGTTAAGTCCCTGTGTCCTTTTTCTCTTTCTACCTTAATGAACTGATTCTTCTTAGAATAAAACTCTGGATAAAAAACTTCCACAAAAGGATTGACACTATCAACCCTAATATTGATTAACCACTCCCAAAAATTAGAGTGGGATAACTCTTTTCCCCCCAACGATAAAGCAAATAGAGGGGATTGCTTTAGCGCATTAACATTCTCCTGCAAATTACTCATATTTTCTCCTAGTTTAACATTTTTAAATGCTTGACAAGATACTTAACAATCTCCTCCCTCTCATTCCCCACTTCTCCCGCGACGATAGCCCGTTCCAGTTCGTCCAGAATGTCGCCCAGCTGGGGGCCTGGTGTGATGCCGAAGTCTTGGATCAGGTCTCGCCCGGTGATGGCCATGTCTTGTTTGGAATGGATAGGGAGCTCCTCGTCTAATTGCTGGATCAGCGCTGGCTGGCTGGATAAGCCCTGAGCAGACCGCAGATTCTCCACCAAGAGCAGGCAGTTCTTACCATAGCGGTAGACCAGCTGACGACTGGGCTCCGCACTCAAACGCTCATGGTAGGCAGACACCAGCTGGTCGACAGCTTTCTGAAGGTCATTGGAGGTTTTCCATTTTTTCAGGAAGGGCTTGACCTCTCTGATGTTTAGGGCGAATAGCAGAGCAGCCCAAGCCTGTTCGGAGCTGATAAACTGATAGCCCTCAGTGAAGCCATCACGCAAGGTCTCAAGCGCTGCTCCTTTTTCAGCCATATCAGGCAGAAAGTCATAGGCACAACTCGCTATCAGGCTGGTCAGACCAGCCTGCCAAAATGGTGCGGTCAAGAGCTTATCAAACTCGATGAAGACCCGCTCCACGGAAATCTTGGCTAACAAGGGTACCAGCTCTGCCATTGCCTCAAAAGTCGCAGTCTCAAGGGTAAAGCCAAGACTGGCTGCAAAGCGAAAGCCACGCATGATCCGCAGGGCATCCTCCTGAAAGCGCTCGGCAGGGACGCCAACCGCACGGAGCAGGCGGTGGTCAAGGTCAGCCAGCCCATCAAAGAGGTCAATGACCTGACCGCTGCTATCGAGGGCAAAGGCGTTGACCGTGAAATCCCGCCGCAGCAAGTCCTCCTCCAGCGAGCGGACAAAAGTCACACCAGAAGGACGGCGATAGTCCACATAGACATCCTCCGTACGAAAGGTCGTCACCTCGTAGCCCGCCTCACCGTCCAAGACCAGCACCGTGCCATGCTCAATCCCAATATCAACCGTGCGTGGAAAAATGCTCTTAACCTCCTGCGGATAGGCGGAAGTGGCGATGTCCACATCGTGGATAGGACGACCTAAAATGGCATCTCGCACCGAACCGCCCACAAAATAAGCCTCGTAGCCCGCCGCCTGTAATTTCTCTAAAATCGGCAAAGCCTTCTGAAATTCAGAAGGCAGATTGGTTAGTTTCATTTGTTTTCCTCTGTTGCAGATGATTCTCTCTAATTAAGACGATTAAAGCCTTGATAACTTGAGAAACCTAATAGATAAATAGCCAAAGCAAAGGCTTGTTCGTCAGATAGGTTGTCGTCGTGAACTACTGACTGTTGAATTTCCTGTAAGACCGTATCGTTAGGAACAACCGTATCAGCTAAGTCGGTCACACAATCTTGAATGACCTCTGGAAGTATTAAACACATTTGATAAAAAGCGTCTTCTTGTCCAGTCACTAGAGCATAAAATTGATCAAGGCTAACTCTCCTAATATGTTTATGACCAACTTTCTTCTTATCAACAGTTGTCTCCCACTTGATATTTTGAGATTGCTTAGCGATCGCCTCAACTAAAAAGCAGGCACAATCATCATCATCTAGCAACTGGGATTGCATTTTGATAAACGTTTTTCCAGCAGCAGCAGAATTCATCGTATTATGTTTATTTTTCATTTCAACATAAACACGACTAACCGTTGAACCGTCAGGAAGTTCAATAGCACTTGGGCGTTCTAAGATAACATCCCAACCTCCCTCTTTTCCATTGTCTGGAACTCGGCAGTCTAACATGTATTGAAAAATTCCTTGATGGAAATAACCAATATCATTGTTATTCGCTTTATCCCTTTGACGGAAAATTTCACTATTAATAATGTCCTCCCACGATTGCTGATAAACAGTTTTATCAAAAATCAATTTAACAGGGTCAATGATATTTTTATTAAAACGTTGTAAATCAAATGAGGTTAATTTTTCACCATATTTGCCAATCGTCATGCGAACATGATGATAAAAATTCTCTTGGCTAATAAAATCAAGTGTCCACATTAAACTACCTCCAAACTTTTCTTAATCTGATTGGCTACCTCATAGGCTAATTTTACAGGGACGGCATTCCCAACTTGCTTGTACTGATTACCAACACTGCCAGTAAAGACCCATTCATCAGGAAAAGATTGAATGCGAGCATTTTCTCGAACAGTAAAAGGTCTTGCTTCAAGGGGATGACAGCGATCCGTCTGTTTCTGACTGGGCGAGGTCAAAACCGTTAAAGACGGCTCGTCCATGCTCAACCGACGTAGAATACCTGTCCGACCACCACCCATATCCCACGTCGATTTCATATAAGGTTTAGCGACCTCTTCTGGAATATCTCGCCAATAACCCCCAGGTGGAACCAACTCAAAAATCGCTTTCTTATAGTCAGAATAAGAGGCACCAACACTAGGTGGTGTATCAACTAAAATATCTTTCAAAACAGGTTTATAGCTATGAGGAATCGGATAAATAAACTCGGTTTTATCAACCAAGTCATTTCGAATACCAACCATAATCATTCGTTCACGCTTTTGAGCAACACCATAGTCCCAAGCATTAAGAACCTTAGACTGGACTTGATAACCAGCATCTTCGAAGACTGTCAAAATCGTCTGATAGGTTCTCCCTTTATCATGACTAACCAAGCCCTTAACATTTTCGAAGAGAAACATTTTAGGTTGTAATTTCTCTAAAAAAACAGCATAGTGATAAAATAGCGTTCCTCTAGTATCTTCCAAACCTAGACGCTTACCAGCATAGGAAAAAGATTGGCAGGGAGCACCACCACTAAGCAAGTCTAGTTCTCCTTTTTTGATTTGAAAATAATCTTCTAAATCAAGCGGCGAGATGTTGGCGACATCATCATGGATAACACGCCAATTAGGACGATTGGCCTTCAGCGTTTCGGCAGCTGCTTTATCAAATTCAACTAATCCGATAGTTTCAAAGCCTGCTGCTTCCACTCCTAGGGCTAGCCCTCCAGCTCCTGCAAATAATTCAATTGTCTTCAAACTAGACTTCCTCTCATTATCTTGTTTATTAGTTGCCTAAGCCTAGAGCAGACTCTCTAATCCGTAAACAAGTTGGTCACGGGCGACCACAGCCTTAATCCCGATATTGACCCCGCTCATAAAGGATACACGGTCATAGGAATCATGACGAAGGGTCAGACCCTCACCCTGCGCTCCAAAGATGACTTCCTGATGGGCAACGAGACCTGGCAAGCGCACGGAATGAATCCGCATGCCGTCCACTTCCGCCCCACGTGCTCCTGCCCGCAACTCCTCTTCGTCAGTAGCCCCTTGTGGCTTGCTTTGACGGGTCTCACGCAGAAGCTCTGCGGTCTTAATGGCCGTGCCTGACGGCGCATCTTTTTTCTTATCGTGATGGAGCTCGATGATCTCCACATCTGGGAAATACTTGGCCGCTTTCTGGGCAAATTCCATCAAGAGGATAGCGCCAATCGCAAAGTTAGGGGCAATCAAGCCACCCAGCTTTTTCTGACGAGACAAGTCAATCAGCTCGGCGATTTGTGCCTCGGTAAAGCCAGTCGTCCCTACGACAGGGGCAAATCCCTGCTCAAGAGCAAAGCGAGTGTTGTCATAAGCGACCGCAGGGGTCGTGAAGTCGACCCAGACATCCGCAGAGAAGCCCACCAAGTCCGCCTTATCGGTGAAGACAGGCACGCCCTCAATCTCTTTTTCAGTCGCAAAGGGATCCAAGAGACCGACCAACTGTAGCTCAGGGTCAGCCTGTACCATCTGGACAGCTGTTGACCCCATCTTGCCTAAAAATCCTGCAATAATAACCTTAATCATATCATTTCCTTATACAATAGGGGTAATGCCAAAGGCGATGCCCCCCTCGCCCAGATGGGTTGCGATGACACTATTGAGCGGTACAATCTCTGCGGATAAGCCCAGCACCGCCAGCAGCTGCTGGAACTCTCTTGCCTTATCAGGGGCGTTGGTGTGGAGAATGGCAATCTCATAGTCACCATCGGCTGTTCGCTCTTGCAAAATCTCCACCAGTCGCTTAACCGCCTTTTTCTCCGTGCGAACCTTTTCATAGACTGTAATCACGCCCTCTTCATTGAAATAAAGGATAGGCTTGATGGACAGGAGGTTGCCAAGAATCGCAGAGCCATTTGACAATCGTCCCCCTTTGACCAAGTGATTCAAATCATTCGCCATGATAAAAGCATTGCTTTTCGCGATTTTTTGATTGAGCTTGTCCAACATCATCTCAAAATTAACTCCCGCATCTGCCCAATCAAGAGCATTAACCGCCATGCTGGTCAAGGGCACAGAGGTAATCTTACTATCTGGAAAAGCGACAGTCAGGTCACTGTGCTCCTCCATCAAATACTGAATATTTTGGAAAAAGCCCGAAATCCCACTAGAGAGAAATAGACCAATCACATGAGTATAGCCCTGCTCTGGCAAGGCAGATAAAATATCATCTAACTCCGCCACACTGGGCTGGCTGGTCGTTGGCAAGGCTTGGCTAGCTGCCATCTTGGCATAAAAGTCTTCAGGTGTCAGATTGACCCCCTCAACATAGGTCTCTCCGTCAATGGTAATCGGAATATCCAGAACAAATAAGCCTTCGCGACGTCTCAAATCCTCTGAAAGGTAGGCAGAACTATCTGTAATAACAGCTAACTTCATTTAAAACTCCAAACTAATCCCAGGACGATCTAGGGCAACTTCTGTTACTTCATAGGTTAGACGGCGCAACATATCAAGCAGGGGCGCGGATACCTCTTCTACGTCATGTTGCGAAAATTCACTCGGCGACTCAACCAAACGGTTATGCAAATAGTTAATTTGTGACATCACACCGCTCACTACAAAATCTTGCTGGACAATAATAAAGTGCAAGACCGCCATAAATGTCGTCTTTTGGTTTTCTTCACTCTTTTCTATAAGTTGAAACTTGACTTCTGCATTCGATTCTGGTGCACCATGCTCTTTTTCCCACTCATGATTGCGGGCATCGTAGTGGTAGGCATTAACAAAAACTTGTTCTCTAGTGAGTTCCATGTTGTCTCCTTAAAATTTTTTCTGTGGGTGTTTTGCAACAATCTCTGGATGGTTTGCCAAGGTACTGAGACCTTTTTCTGTTAACAAATAAGCACGTTCTTGACAGTATTGTTCTAATTCTTGATCAGAAAAATGCGTTAAAACTGCTTTATCCAAATCAGCACGTTTCATCTTTGACAAACCGCTTATCCCTTTGTCCTTAAGCCAAGCTTTTAATTGAGTAATCGGCTGATGGCGCAGGGCATCTCTTGCCCCTTCAATAAAGACATAGCCCTCTTCAATTAACCAAACCAGGTCATGTTCAGCATCAATCCCATAGGTCGTTGCAAAGTATTTGTGAGGTTGGCTAGTGGTTAGGTAGCTCCCAAACTGAATACGCCAGAGCAAGATGATATGTCCAGGCAATAGCCCTTCAGATGTTCGCACCATCTGAAGCTTGGCAATCGGTTTAGCTAAAATTTCATCCAGGTACTGGTCTGGAACACGTGGGTATTCAGCATGATTTGCATAAATGGTCGTTATTGTTGTCATTTAACTATTATACCATATCTCTTGTCAATCGTCATCTAGTAAAACAGTGGTAGTGTAGCGAGTTTCCCTTGCGATAGGACAATTATTCTAACAGAAATATTAGCACAGAGTAATCAATCACTAGAGTAGTGGAAACGCAATGGCACTAAAAAGATGCTAATTACCACAATCGTATCTGTGGCATTTAGCATCTTTCATCTTATTTTTATGTGCATTAGATGAGAAAGAGGCTTTTACCCTATTCTCATTTGTTGGACATTACTTATCACCTTTATTACGAATCACAAAACCAGTTTGTTTTTCACTCGAGGTACGGTGAGGGCGCTTGTTGTCTTTTTTAACGACATCACGCTGGTTTCTATTGGACCTGCGCTTAAAGTCCCTGCGGTCACCATCGCGATCATCCCGGCGACGGTCACCACGATAGCCTCCACGACGGTCGCGACCAGCTCTATCGTCACGGTCTGAACGTCCTCGACTGCCTTTTCCTTTGGCTTGACCTGGGGCAAACTTGAAAGGCAGTGGTTTTTCTTGGGCAATTTCTACCTTAGGCATAGTGTCAGGATTTGGCACCGTCAAGGTAAGGATATACTGCGCCAACTCTTCTGGGCTAAACTCAGCAGCTAACTTAATGGCATCACCTTTGAACTTATCAAATTCCGCACGGATAGCTTCGTCGGCAAAATCACGCTCAATTTTCTTAAGCGCTACTCGCTTGGTTGCCTTGAAGGCCTCTTCTGCTGTCGCAGGCTTCATGCCCTTCATGCGCTTTTTGGTTAAATTTTCGATAATGGCCAGATAGCCCATCTCATTTGGTGAGACAAAGGTAATAGATTGACCAGATTTGCCCGCACGACCTGTCCGACCGATACGGTGCACATAACTCTCTGGGTCTTGCGGAATATCATAGTTGTAGACGTGGGTCACGCCAGAAATGTCCAATCCACGGGCAGCAACGTCTGTTGCAACCAAAATATCCAAGGTATCATTTTTGAAATCACGAAGAACACGTAGGCGTTTGCCCTGATCAAGATCCCCATGAATCCCTTCGGCACGGTAGCCACGAAGCTTGAGCCCGCGAGTCAACTCATCAACACGGCGTTTGGTTCGACCAAAGACGATGGCCAATTCTGGCTGCTCCACATCCATAAGGCGGGTCATGGTATCAAACTTTTCATGCTCCCGTACGCGGACATAGTACTGGTCAATCAACTCTGTCGTTAACTCCTTAGCCGCAATCTTAACGTGTTCAGGTTCTTTCATAAACTGGACACCGATGCGCTTAATCGGGTCAGGCATGGTCGCCGAAAACAGCAAGGTTTGACGGCTTTCCGGCGTGCGACTGATGATGGCTTCGATATCATCAAGGAAGCCCATATTGAGCATCTCATCAGCCTCATCCAAAATCAAAGTCTCAATCCCATCTAGTTTCAAAGCTTTACGTTTGATTAAATCAAGCAGGCGACCTGGTGTTCCAACAACTACGTGGGCACCTGACTTGAGGGCCTTGATCTGCTTTTCAATGCTAGATCCACCATAAACAGAGCGAACTTTGACGCCCTTATCCCGACCGAAGCGGAAGAGCTCTTCCTGACTCTGCACCGCCAATTCACGGGTCGGAGCGATAACTAAGGTCTGCACCGCAGGATTTGTCGTATCAATCTTATCAAGGGTCGGCAAGCCAAAAGCGGCGGTCTTTCCTGTTCCCGTCTGGGCTTGACCAATCACATCCTTACCAGCTAAAGCTAGTGGGATAGTCAGCTCCTGAATCGGTGACGGGGTGGTAAAGCCTGCTGTCTCCACAGCAGATAAAATCTCTAAGGACAGAGCAAGTTCATTAAAATTCATGTTATCTTCTTTCTAAAAAGGCAGTGCGAAGCTGCCTTATCACGCTTTTCTATATCGTTGAACAAACAACCTAACTAGTATAACACAAAATTCACAATTAAGGTGAGATTAACTTTGAAAGTTCACATAACACGTTTTCATTGTTGCAAAGAGCTGCTTTAAGCCGTTAGCATCGTAGATAACCTTCTCCTAAGCGTTTGACAACGGAAACGTCACATCTTTACTGACTTAATTTCAATAAGCTATTTTTAACGGCTCTATAATTTCTGTAGTGGGTAAATCCACCATGGAGATTATAGAGCCTTTTGAGTGTAGAAAAAAAGTTCCATATGACCTACAATGAAAAGTGCTTAAACAACTCATTAGAAAGACACATATGGAACAGTTCAATTCTATCACAAACCTACTCGGAATTAAAGACCCTAATATCACTATTTTGGAGATTGTGGAGGCTAGGAGTCACAAAGAGGTCATCGCTAAACTCGATTATCCTGATCCAAAATGCCAACATTGCCAGGGACAGATGGTCAAGTACGACTTCCAGAACCTATCCAAAATACCTTATCTTGAGTGTGCTGGTTACCAGACACTCATTCGCTTGCGAAAGCGCCGCTTTCGTTGCTCGAATTGCGGGAAAATGGCTGTCGCTGAAACGTCACTGGTCAAGTCAACCATCAAATTCCTGTCATTCTTAATCAGAAAATCGCCCAGAAACTGATTGAAAAGGTGGCCATGACGGCCATCGCTGAAAGCCTAACCGTATCAACCTCAACGGTCATCCGAAAACTAAAGGAATTTCAGTTCAA
>NZ_JBGTZA010000005.1:0-75174 GCF_041807805.1 Streptococcus sp. E29BA | reverse complement strand
TAGACATAGAGTTCTCCTGTTTTCTTTAGTGTAGAACACTTTATAAATTCTGTCTAGTTTAGTGTAACCGATTCAGTATGCCACCTTAACCTCTAGTCTCATGTCTTTGTATAACTCACTCTCAAACAAGAGTTTGGGGAGCTTGTAGTACCTTTCAGATGTTTGGTAGTGATTTGCACTAATGCGTTTCATTCTGTTCCTCCAATAATTTAATAGCTACTTGTCCGCTTGTCGTTACTTTAACTAAGCCGCTTGACTCCAATTCATCAAGTAGTTGATGGGCTTGTGGTGCTGGCACTCCCATGACAAGCATAAGATAGGCAGCAACACCACCACGAGTTAATTCTGCAAATTCCAATCTG
Organism: Streptococcus sp. E29BA; assembly: GCF_041807805.1. Classification (NCBI taxonomy): domain Bacteria; kingdom Bacillati; phylum Bacillota; class Bacilli; order Lactobacillales; family Streptococcaceae; genus Streptococcus; species Streptococcus sp. E29BA. The sequence continues at coordinate 74,812 of NZ_JBGTZA010000005.1, read as the reverse complement.
TCCTCCTTAAACAAAAAAGGCAAGAACACTCTAAACTGTTCTTGCCTAAGCAATAATATTATTATCTAAAATGTGATAATGTCCTCCTTCATGACAGATTGTAGAACGCCCAAATCCTTGATTTATCAGCGTTTTAAGCACCTGTCATTATTATGACACAATCCCCCCCCAGGAAGACCCCAACTGTTAAAATCACCCCGCCGTTGCAAGAGAATCCTACCTGCTTCGTCGGTCAAAATCCCACCAGCAAAGGTCAGCATAATCTTGTCATGTCCGACTTTTGAGCGGATATAAGAAATATAATCTTGCGTCATGATGCTCCTTTCTCAGGAGAACAAAGCCCATAACTTGGGCAAAAAGATGATGAAGCCAACAATAACAGCTAAAAAAGACATCATCAAAACCGCTCCCGCTGCCATGTCCTTAGCATTTTTTGCTCGCATAGAAAAATGGTAATCACTCGCCAAGTCAACAACGTTTTCAATGGCTGAATTGACAATTTCCATGCAAATCACTCCAAAGATGCAAAGCAACAAAATCAGCCACTCAGTCGTAGACACCTTGAAAAACAGACCGGCAAGAAGAACGACAGCTGCTGATAGTACATGCTGTCTCATGTTGCGCTCTTGCACAAAACTTGTCTTTATGCCTGACCAAGCAAATTCAAAACTATTGATGAAATTGCTGTTTTTCCACTTTTGACGCTCTGCTTTGGGCTCAATGGGGTCAGATTTTTGATAAACCTTTACATCAGTCTCTTTTAAGTCCATAAGCTGTCAATATCTCCTCTTGCAAGCCAAACATTTCTGCTTCTTCTTCTGGTGTCTGATGGTCATAGCCATTGATGTGCAAAAAACCATGCACTGTTAAAAAGCCCATCTCTCGTTCGTAGGAATGGTCATACGCTAGAGCCTGCTCTGCCGCCTTGTCAATGGAGATAAATAACTCACCGATGTAACTATCAAATTCCGCCATCATCTCCATTAAATCAGTATCTTCTGCTAACTCATCATCAAAGACAATGGGCATTTCTGGCTTATATTCTAAACTAATCACATCGGTTGGTCGGTCTACACCGCGATAGAGCACATTTAACTCGTGACTGCGGGCATTGTCCACAAAGGTCACTGCCATTTCCTTGCCGACCTTGCCCAACTTAGCTGCCGCAAATTCTAAAATTTCTCTGGTTTGGGTCAATATCTCCTCAGAGACCTGTCCAGTTTCATCAATGAGTTCAATATACATGACACAACTCACCTCTCTTCTTTACTTTGCCTTATTATAACATACTTCCCTATAAAATGCAGAAGATAACCCAAGAAAGAAAAGGCAGCAGATCGCCTGCCACCTTTTTACGCTCATCTTGCAGTAAACTGTTTAATGTTGTCGGCCTGATAGTGATAGCAATCCAACTTTTCCTTAGAAAGATCACCACTGACAACTGCTGCCTTAACCGCACAGCCAGGTTCTGTCTTGTGCTGGCAGTCCGAAAACTTACAGCTGTCAGCCAAAGCCACAATATCATCAAAAAGGCTGACTGCTGAAACCGCCTCTTGACTGTCAATCCCCTTAAAACCAGGGCTATCAATCAAACAGTAATCCAGCTCCTCCAAAACATGGAGGGTCGTCCCTGTCGTGGTGTGCTTGCCCTTGCCATCACGCTTTTTCACCGCCTCAGTTCGCTCCAAATCCTGCCCCAGCAAACGGTTAAGGAGGCTGGACTTTCCTGCCCCTGAAGCACCAATCATCAAACCTCTGCTTTGTGGAATGAGCTGGCGCTTAACCACAGCAAGGGATTGGTCATCAAAGATGCTTAAAGCTGTAAAGCGAATATGAGGATAGAGACTGGATAAATGCGCTAATGTGTCATCCACCTGCGAACATAAATCCTTCTTAGTCAGCAGAACATGGAGTTCTTGTCCGTCCTGCTGAAAGACAAGGATAAATCGCTCTAGCTTAGATAGAGAGAAATTCTGGTCAAGCGCAATCAGGATAAAGAGCTGATCCACATTGCTAGCTAGAATCTGACTGGCTTCTAACTGACGATAGTCTTTCAGGCTATGATTAACTACTTTTTTGACTACCTGTTCACGCGCCAACAAGCGTTCAATCACCAATCGCCCCTTCTGTTCAGTTAACTGAACAAGATCGCCAACCACATAGTTGGGCTCTCCATAACGTTTTTTGACCGTAATCACCTCGCCTGTGACCAAACCAATTTGATAGCTCTGCCTGGTCTCAGACACTAGTCTACCGTCTTGTTTTTGGTCTGACCTCGGTTTTAAACCATAGCCATAGTTTTCCATCAAATCACCTAAACGTTCTGTTGAATCTGATACATGTGGGCATAGACTCCATCTTGAGCCAGCAAGTCCTCAGGCCTGCCTCGCTCGACGATACGCCCCTTATCCAAGACCAAAATCTGGTCAGCGTGTTGAATGGTGGACAGGCGGTGAGCGATGATAAAGGTTGTGCGACCTTCTTTGACCACCTCCATGGCTCGCTGGATGACCTCTTCCGTCTCTGTGTCAATATGCGATGTCGCTTCATCTAAGATTAAGAGCTTGGGATTGGAAAAGAGCGTTCGAGCAAAGGCAATGAGCTGGCGCTCGCCGCTGGAGAAGGCTGCTCCCTTTTCCACCACAGGCTCATGGATGCCCTTGTCTAGTCTAGCTAACAAATCAGCTGCTCCAACTTTCTCCAGAGCTACGATAATGGCCTCGTCATCTACATCCGCCTGATCCATGGCAACATTGCTGGCAATGGTGCCTGTGAATAGGTAAGGATCTTGCAAGACAATGCCCATATAGCGCCTCAGGCTTTCTCGTGAAAACTGGTCAATAGCTTGACCATCCACCAAAATCTGTCCTTGAATTGGATCATAAAAACGGTAGAGAAAGTTCATCAGAGAAGACTTACCAGAACCTGTATGTCCGACCAGATCGATGGTCTGCCCTTTCTCAGCGACGAGGTTGATGTCTGACAGGGTCGCTTGCCCCTCTTCATAAGCAAAGCTAACATGGTCAAAGATCACACGACCATCTGTCATCACCAGCTCTGCTGCCGCATCCATCTCGGTCTCCTCACCCAGCAACTCTTGAACTCGCTTACCAGTCTCGATAGAACGCTGAATATTGGGAAATTGCCGCACCAGCGCACCCATCAAATCAAACAAGTCCACCATGTAGTTGAGGTAGAGAAAGAGCCGTCCAGGGGTAATGGCTACCTTTCCAGAGAGAAATTGGTAACCCACCAAGGTCAAAATGACTGTCACGACCAGATTACGAATAAATTCTGTCAAAGGCCAAGATGAAATAGACTGTCCCCAAATAATCCGCTTGTCGGCATCCAACAAATGACCTGCAGCTGCTTCAAACTCGCTTAGAACTGCCTCCTCCTGACCATAAAGTTGCAAGAGACTAGCCCCATTCATGGTCTCGTTGACTTGAGTATTGACCTGACTTCTGGCCTCAAAAAAGTCCTTGGTCGGCTGGTCTGTCAGTTTCTTGTAAAGCAGCTGCACCAGATAAAAGACTGGCAAGAGCAAGATAGCTCCCAGAGCAGGATTCAAATAAAAAACAATCCCATAGGTTAAAACCACCCGTAAGAAATTGGTCAGGAGATTGACCAAAATCCCGTAGAAATCATTGCGCAAGGTCTCTGTGTCGTTGACAATCCGTGTCGCCAACTGCCCTGCTGGCTTGTCTGAAAAGTAAGCAATCGGCAAATTCTGCATCACATCGTAAGCGCGATTGCGCAAATCTGCAACGATTTGATTGCCCGACCGCCGTAGCAAACGTGACGCCCAGTAAGTTTATCCCGCTCCCATGAGTAAGAGGAGCAAGTAGCCACTCATCAGTTGAAGAAAAGCTGCCGCTTGAAAGACAGTTTGTCCCGTCAGTGAACTCAGATGAGCATCAATCGCGGTCTGAAGTATCATGGGGGCTAACTGACTAGCTATTGTTACTAGTAAAAAGAGCACGACTGCCCAGAAAAAGAGCCACTTAACCTGCTTGATCTCCTTGATTAAGCTCAGAATAACTTTCATTATTGCCCTCCTTTTTGTGTTTGCTGGCGGTTGTACTGGTCGACATACCAGCCACCTGCTGCCAGCAAGTCTGCTGGTCGTCCCTCTTCGATGATTTGTCCGTCATCTAAAACCAAGACCCAATCCGCATGGTGAACCGCAGATAAGCGGTGGGCAATGATAAGGTTGGTCTTGCCTCGCCGTTCCTCTTGCAAGCGCTGGATAATCTGGCGTTCAGTCTTGGCATCGACCGCAGACAATGAGTCGTCCAAAATCAGCAGTTCTGGCTGACGAATCAGGGCACGAGCGATGGAAATCCGCTGCTTTTGCCCACCTGAAATGGACAAGCCCCGCTCCCCAATCATGGTCTCCAAACCATCTGCCATCCGTTCAACATCCTCAGTAAAGGCCGCCATCTCAATCGCTGCTGCCAGATCCTGGGCTGACGCAGCAGGATTTCCCAGCAGAATATTGTCTCTGACCGACTTAGAAAAGAGCACATGCTCCTGCGGCACATAGCCAATCAAGGTCTCAATCGAACGCCGCCGATAGTCCAAGACAGACCGCCCGTCAATGGTGAATGCCCCTTGACCAAGAGGGTATTGGCGTAAAAACTGACGGACCAAGGTTGTCTTACCTGAACCCGTTTTTCCGACAATCCCAACCGTCTGACCTGCCTGCAAGACCCAGTTGATGCCTAGTAAACTGTACCGCTCTGCCTGCGGATAAGTAAACTGATAGTTTTCAAAAGCATAGGTCTGCGGTTTTGTCAGCACGAGCTGACCATCTGCTTCCATGTCGTCACCAGTCTCAATCAGTTCATGGATTTTTTCAAAAGAAGTTTTCCCTGTCTGATAGACCAATAACAAATCCGCTATCATCCAAAAAGGCTCAATCAAAGACACCATATACAATTGTAAGGCCAACACCTGACCGAGGCTAATAGCTCCTTTTTGTAAAAAGTGAGCTCCCAACCACAAGACCTCTACCGTCGATATTCCTGGTAGCGTTACCACAACTGGATTGTAGAGAGACTGCCAGTCTCCAATACGATTACCTGTCTCTGCCAATTCATGAGTCCGTTTGCGGAACTGCTCACTCTGTATTTTGCTTTTCTGCTATAGGCACGGGTTACTTGAACCCCTTCTACGACTTCCAAAACCTCATTATTAAGCTGGGCAACCGCCTCACGGTTGTCTTCGATCAACTGGTCTTGTTTGCGACTAATCGCATACATCAAAGCCATCATGACAATCAGGGGCAACATGGAGACAAGCGTAACTTGCCAGGATAAAATCAGCATAGCAGGAAGAATAAAGGCAATCATTCCTCCAGCATACACCACAATCATCAATCCATAGCCTACTAATTCCATCAACCCTTCCACATCGGTCGAAAAGCGGGTCAACATATCCCCTGATCGGAATTTTTCATAAAAAGGTGTTCGCATACGAACCAGCTTCGTAAATGCCTGCTGCTGCAAGCCAAACTTAAAATCCACCAATCCTTGGAACAACTATTTATGCCAAAGATGAGAAGAAACATAGCCAATGAAGGTAACAAGTACCAAAAACGAAATGTCATTCATCAAACTTTCTTGGGTTAGACTTTTCTGAGAGAGCTCATCCACCAATCGCTGCGTCACCTTTGTCGGTACTAGCAAGGTCACATCATAGACCACAATCAAAACCGCAATCCATAAATAGCGCCACTTGTGTTGCCGCATATAACTCCAAATCAAACCAAACATCTCTTCCTCCTTAAAAACACAAAAAACCTAGATGGACATAGCCACCCAGGTCAACGGTCTACAAAAATAGACCTATTCTTGCTTGTCAGAAAGGAGGCTTGTTCCATGTATACGTCTAACATTAATCATGATTACTGTGTTCATGGCTATACTCCTTCCTGTTTTGATGGTATTTATTATAACATAGATTCTTGACTTGTCAAGGGAATCGTGAATTTTTTCTTTTATGTCATTACCTGCTGTCGCTACTCGCTATTTTTCCACTAATTTTTTCCAAAACTCACGAAAACGCTCTGCTATTATTCTTAAGCTTCTGCCTCATACGCTTGGATAATTTCTGCTACCACAGGATGCCGCACCACGTCTTTAGCGGAAAAATGCACAAAGTCAATCGCAGCAATGCCCTGCAATTTTTCTGTGGCATCTATCAAGCCTGACTTGACCTTGCTGGGCAGGTCAATCTGACTGATATCACCATTGACAATCATCTTAGAATTGAAGCCCAGACGGGTCAGGAACATCTTCATCTGCATGATGGTAGTGTTTTGTGCCTCATCTAGAATGACAAAGGCATCGTCCAGTGTCCGTCCCCGCATGTAGGCTAGAGGGGCAATCTCGATAATCTCCCGCTCCATCAAGCGAGCGGTCTGCTCCTTGCCCAAAATCTGGTAAAGGGCGTCATAAACAGGGCGCAGATACGGGTCGACCTTTTCCTTGAGGTCACCCGGTAAAAAGCCCAGACTCTCACCAGCCTCAACCGCAGGGCGGGTCAGGATAATCCGCTTGACCTGTCCCCGCTTGAGGGCTGTTACCGCCAAGGTCACCGCCAAAAAAGTCTTTCCTGTCCCTGCTGGACCAATCCCAAAGACGATATCATGGCTCTTGACACTATCGACATAGACCTTCTGACCCAGCGTTTTAACTCGAATTGGCTTACCGTAGCTGTCTTTGATGATGTCCTCTTCATAGAGAGCGACAAATTTGTTCATCTCACCGCTGCGTGCCATACTGATCGCCATCACAACATCAGGTGTCGCGATGACCATGCCTCGTCCGACTAACACCAGCAAAGCCTCGATGACCAATCTCGCCAACTCAACCGCTGCCTCTTCGCCCAGCACCTGCACCACTTCCGTCCGAGCATGCAGAGTAACACCAAGCTCTTGCTCTATTAGCTTGAGGTAGCGCTCATTACTGCCAAACAAGCTTAGCATATCATCAGGGTGTTTTAAGCGAATGTCCAATGAAAAATCTTCCAAGTTTTTCTCCTTTTTTCTCTTTCGTCTATTATACCATAAAAGCTGTGTTTTTTTTGGGAAATAGCAGAGCTGTTCAGGCAGACTAACTGATTATTTCTCAAAAATAGAGGGGGACAATTCGACAGAAATTGATTAGCCGTTACCCCTCTCTGAAAAGTTAAGTAGGACTACTCAGCTGACGACATCTGCTTGTCAGGGATCAAGGTGTTCACGGTTCAGCTTTCAAAGATTATACGCCTTGAGACACTTGACAATTAGACATTGGCACGAAAGCGCCTAATGACCCGTGCATGGGCAACTCTAAAATCAGCAAAGCCGATAACAGTTGCTCCAAACCACTCTTTTCGCCTCGTTAGCGCTAATAAAATGAAAAAACCAGGATTATTATCCTAGCTTCCTCATTTTTTAGTTCTTATTTCAAATCATTATTCGTCATGATTTCATCAATAAACCCATAAGCCAAGGTTTCCTCAGCTGTCATCCAGTAATCGCGTTCGCCATCTTTATGAATCTGACGAACAGTCTTACCAGAATTATCAGCTAAGATTTGCTCTAAACGTTTACGGGTCTTGAGCAAGTGCTCAGCAGCAATAGCCATATCGGTCTGCTGAGTACCGCCACCAGTACCTCCCATCGGCTGATGGATCATGTACTCGGCATTTGGTAACATGAACCGTTTCCCTTTAGTTCCACTTGAAGCGATAACTGTTCCCATGCTAGCTGCCATCCCCATCACAATCGTCTGCACATCAGCTTTGATAAAGTTCATGGTATCCACGATAGCAAGACCTGCAGAAACAGATCCCCCAGGGGTATTGATATAGAGGTAAATGTCTTTGGTTGGGTCTTGAGCATCTAGAAATAACAACTGGGCAATGATAGAGTTTGCCATATTATCCTCAACTTGTCCTGTCAGCATAATGACACGATCTTTTAATAAGCGAGAATAAATATCGTAGGAACGTTCCCCACGGCTGGTTTGTTCAATAACTACTGGAATCATAATGTCTCCTTTTCTTGTTTCAGTATAGGTCTATTATAAGCGATTGGTCAAAAATGGTCAAATAAAAAACTTATCATTTTTAGCAAAAAGAAAGGAAGGTGATTTAGCTATCGCCCTCTTCCCTTCTGTTGACTAGTATCGACTAAACTATCTTTAAGAACCTGTCGGTGTCAAGACCTACTTAGTCCCAAATAAACGGTCACCCGCATCACCAAGACCTGGAACGATATAGCCGTTTTCGTTGAGTTTTTCATCCAATGCTGCCGTGAAAATTGGCACATCTGGGTGGGCTGCTGTGAGGGCTTCGACCCCTTCTGGCGCTGCAACCAAGCAGACAAACTTGATATTGGTTGCGCCACGCTTTTTCAGAGAATCAACCGCTAGGATGGCTGAGCCACCAGTCGCCAACATCGGATCAACCACAAAAATCTGGCGCTGGTCGATGTCCTCTGGCAATTTAACCAAATACTCAACAGGTGTCAAGGTTTCCTCATCACGGTACATGCCGATGTGCCCAACCTTAGCCGCAGGAACAAGGCTCAGAAGACCATCCACCATGCCGATACCTGCCCGCAAAATTGGCACAATAGCCAACTTTTTACCAGTCAACTGTTTCTGCACAGTCTTGGTAATAGGGGTTTCAATCTCAACGTCCTCAAGAGGCAAATCACGCAATACCTCGTAACCCATCAACATGGCAATTTCATTAACCAACTCACGAAAATCCTTGGTTGATGTTGTTGTCCGCCGCAGGATAGACAACTTGTGCTGAATCAGCGGATGCGAAATAACCTGACATTTTTCCATGATGAAAACCACCTTTTCTATTTTGTTATCTTAACTATTATAGCATAGTTGCGCCCGTTTTTCATCTCTGATATGCATTCTTTTGAAAAATAGCAGAGCTCTTTTTTGACATTCTGGGATAACCGTCGTTAACTCATTTTTACTGATTGAACCAGCAAAAAACCGACAGCTTTTGTAGTTGTCGGTCTTATGTTTGACTAGTTAATCTGACGACGATGAACCAAGCCAAGGCTTGCCAAGGTCGCTACCAGACCCAAACCTGTTAGTGCAAGGGAGCTAGCCTCACCTGTTTGTGGTAAGGTGTTTTTGCTCTCTGTTTTTGCTTTTGTTGCTTCAGTAGCTGATGTAGCTGGTTTGGTCAGTTTGGCAAACTGAGCCTTGACTTTATCCAAATCTTCAGCCGTTTCAGCAAAACTGATGAGAACTGCCAAGTCGCCTTTTTGCTCGTCAGTAAGATTAAACTGATCGATTTGCGCCAAAATCTGGGCACGTACAGGCGACAAGTCTGGTGCTTGTGGGGCTGGGGTGATTGGGGTTGGGCTTGTTGTGCCGTTATTGCCTGTGGCTGGTGGTGTAATCGTGTTCCCACTACCGTTGTTAATTGGTGGGTTTTCAGTATTTGTGCCATCGTTGGTAGTTGGCGGAGCTGGTGGGGTAGCCTCACCTTGGTTACTATTGCCAGCTGATGGTGGAGTTTGGTTGTCAGGCTGGTTATCTTGGTTATTACCATTGTTAGATGGTTCTGAAGCAGGATTATCTTTGGAGTAACTAAATCCAGCCAAAGCGAAGCCTAAGAGATTATCCCTTTTAATGTCTTCATAGGTATAGGTGAAACCATTTCGAGATATCCCATTATTATTAAAATCAATAAATATAAATCCTGGGAACTCCTTAGCTTCAACTGTAACTGACTCTCCTGGAGACAGCAAAAAAGTCTCACTTAAAAGTGTCCCTCACTCGCCATCTTCAGAGTAACCATATGATGCTATAACTTTCATTTGAGCAACATTTTCCTCAGCCCTCACAACCGTCGTACCAATCACAGGCAACTCAGTTGCTGTTGCAACTGCCCCAAGCGCTACCAGTGTCAGGCTGGTCACGCCATACTTTAGAAGTTTTTTCATAAACTCCTCCTTTTTTATAAATAGTTGCTGTTTAGAAGAGCTTGGCTTGAAAAGTCAAGCTCTATATACTAGTATATAGGCATTTTGTCAAGTTTTTTGTTCAAAAAACAGCAAAAACCTGCCGAAGGCAGGTCTTTTCAGTGATTTTCACGAATTTTCAAGCACTCCTCAGGAACTTTAGATCTTTCCAGCTTACTCTGCTCTGCTATTTGACAGACAAAAAACGGCCAAAGCCGTTATCTGTCATCAATCAGTGAGCCACAATCTCCTGAGCAATCTCACGACCAGTCAAGCCAGTCTCGTAATAGGTTGGCCAGTTGTCCAGCTCCTCGAGTAAGACCTTGTGATCCTCAGCCCCCCAGTAGATGTGGAAGTGCTCAGAGTCTTGCGGTGCGATGGCGTGGTCGCTAAACTGAATATTTTTGAACTCACCAGCATCAGCGTCATCCGTTGTAAAGAGGTAACGCACGCCACGATTGCCTTTTTTATAAGTCAACACTTCGTAGCCGACATACTTGTAGGTAAAGGTTTTCTTCTCGCCACCACGGACAAAGGTCATGGTGTTCTTGTCGCCGTCAATGATGATGTTATCAACATCGGTCTTGTAACCAACAGTGTAGTAGTCCTTATACTCGCTAGCTATCATGGTCTTGCCAGTCTTAGCCTTGTAGTCCCAGACAGGGTCAAGTGTACCATCGACCAGATAAGGGTAAACCGACTGCCAGTCGCCATCCCAGTCCGCTAATGTGCGGTCAGTGATGTCCTTGTCCTCAAAGTACCCCTTATAAACCGTCTTGGTCTTGTCCTCTTCAGGCTTGATGGCATCGCCAGCTGTTTCTGTGGTCAATAGCAGAGCTTTCAGGTTGTCTCGCATGACAGAGAAATAATCAGCTCCCTTAGCCATCTCCTGCTCTGTTAGGCTTTCCAGCGGGTTGAGGACAGCTGTCTCCACCCCAACCTCATTTGCCAGAGTTTTGGCAACGTTTGAGGAGGCATTTTCTTCAAAATAAATGTACTTGACGCCGTTAGCCTTAACGTATTCAGCTAGCTCAGCCAAGCGTTTGGCTGATGGCTCGCTATCTGCCGATACCCCAGCGATAGGGATTTGGGTCAGGCCATACTCCAGTGCCAAGTAGCCAAAGGCGGCGTGTTGGACAACGAAGCTGGTTTGTTTTGGGCTTGCCAGAGCAGTATCATATTCCTTGTCCAGTTCTTCTAGCTTAGCGATGTAAGCAGCAGCATTCTTTTCAAAAGCGCCTGCTGATTTTGGAAATTCTGCCTTGAGGTCATCACGGATATTTTCCACCAGTTTGATGGCCAAGCTCGGTGCCAACCAAACGTGGGGATCGAGTTCATGGGTGTGTCCCTCTTCACCGTGATCGTGGTCAGCGTGGTCATGCTCCTCTTCAGTGACACCAGGCGCTAAAATCATGTCCCCAGTCGCCTTGACAAAGGTCACCTTATCCGTGTCAACAGCTTCCTCGACATCATGCACCCAGGTTTCCATGTTCTCATCATCATAGACAAAGGCATCAGCGTCTTGGATTTTAGCGATGTCCTTGGTTGATGGCTCAAAACCGTGTACTTCAGTTCCTGCCTTAATCAAGAGTTCAACATTGCCCTCATCACCAACGATGTTTTTGGTGTACTCATAAATGGGGTAAAAACTTGCAACCACCTCTAGTTTCTCATCCGTTTTGGACGAATTGTTAGCCGAGCAGGCTGCCAAGCCCAATGTCGAAAGACTTAGTAAGCCAACAACTGCCAGTAGTTTTCTTTTCATCTCTTTCTCCTTTTATTTTAACCAGTTAAAGGTCAACCAGTAAATTATATCATCTTGACCAAATTTGTCAAGCACAAAATTTGCTGTTATTGTTTGATAATCAAAGTATTTGCGTTTTAATAATTTCTATGAGATAATTAGCATTCAATCAGAGTTGTCCTATTTAAGATGGGGTAGTAATCACCCAATTACAACTGAGGTTGAATCTTTTATAAACGATATCTTATAAGGAGATTTTATATGAAATTTGTCGTTAACTATGCCGGCTCGCTTGTCTATCAGGCCTTTGATGTCATTGATGAAGCTGGAAAACTTGCCTATAAAATTCGTGGGAACACCTTGATGTTCGGTGCAAAAACGACTATTTTTAATGCAGATGACCAAGAATTAGCCCTGCTCAAGCAAAAAATCTCGTTAACCCACTACAGTTACAATATCCTACGAGATGATCAATTAATTGCCAACGTCACCAAGAAAAACCTATCCTTAAAGCCAAAATTCACCATTACTGGTCTAGACTGGTCTGTGGAAGGAAAGTTCCTATCACGCGAGTACAAACTCTTTAACAACAACGGTGAGGTTATTGCAATCATCAATAGGCAAGGTCTTCTGCAAGAAGGCGCTTATGCTTTTGAACTTATTGACCAAACCGTTGATCCTGTCACAATCCTTGCTGTTTTAACAGCTATCGATGCTGCTCTTATGCAGAAATAGTGTGGATTTCTTATCGCTCAAAACGCCCTCAGTGTCCTGTTTCTCACTGAGGGCGCTTTTTGTCTAAAGGGTCTGTACCATAAAACTTCTACTCTCCAGCACTTTCAGCATAGCTTTAGCCGTATCTAAAGCGGTGAAAAGCGGAACTCCATTTTCAATAGCAGCCTGACGGATTTTTGCCCCGTCCTGCCCTGCTGTTCGGTCGAGACCGGAAGTGTTAATCACGGCTTGAACCTTGCCCTGACGAATCGAGTTTAAAATATCAGCTCCTCCATCACCGATTTTGGGGACTGTCTGAACTGGCAAACCTTGCTCAATCAGGTAACGCGCTGTGCCTGCAGTTGCGATTAAGCCATAACCGATAGCTAGGAAACGTCTTGCGAGATCTAAAGCCTCCCCCTTGCTCTCATCAGCAATGGTAAAAATAATGTTGCCATGACTTGGCAGATGAAGATAGCTGGCTTCAAAGGCTTTATACAGCGCTTTTTCAAGCGTACGGTCTGTCCCCATCACCTCGCCTGTAGATTTCATTTCAGGACCAAGCAAGCTATCAACCTTGGCTAACTTGGTAAAGGAGAAGACAGGAGCTTTGATATGAACCTGCGGACTTTCTGGGTAGAGACCATCAACGTAGCCAAGCTCATCTAGTGTTTTGTCTAAGATCAGTTGGGTCGCGACCTGTGCCATTGGAATCCCTGTAACTTTAGAGAGAAATGGCACTGTCCGGCTGGCACGCGGGTTAACCTCAATCACATAGACTTGCTCATCTTTGATGACAAATTGAATATTCATCATACCAATACAGTTGAGCCCAATAGCCAAACGCTTGGTGTAATCCACAATGGTGTCTTGAACCGCCTCTGTCAGAGTCTGCGGCGGGTAGGCAGCCATCGAATCCCCAGAGTGAACTCCTGCCCGCTCAATGTGTTCCATAATACCTGGTATCAAAACTGTCTGACCATCCGAAATGGCATCAACTTCGCACTCTTGACCAATGATGTAGGAATCAATTAGGACGGGGTGGTCTGGGCTGGCTTTAACTGCCGTCCGCATATAGTTGCGAAGATCAGCCTCCTTGTCGACAATTTCCATGGCACGACCACCGAGAACATACGATGGGCGGACAAGCACCGGATAACCGATACGAGCGGCAGCTTGCACCGCACCTTCTTCATCAACAGCAGTTTGTCCTGGTGGTTGCGGGATGTCAAGCTCTCGCAGGGTCTGCTCAAAAAGATCACGGTCTTCTGCCCTGTCGAGATCCGCCACCTGTGTCCCCAAAATCTTAACACCTGCCTGGGCAAGAGGTTCAGCTAGATTGATTGCCGTCTGTCCACCAAATTGCACCACGACCCCAATCGGTTGCTCAAGGTCAATGACATGAAGCACATCTTCCAAAGTCAACGGTTCAAAGTAGAGCTTATCTGACACTGAAAAATCGGTCGAAACCGTTTCTGGGTTAGAGTTCATGATAATCGCCTCATAACCTGCCGTCTGAATGGCCTTGACCGAATGCACCGTCGCATAGTCAAACTCTACCCCTTGCCCGATACGGATAGGACCAGACCCTAACACCAGCACAGATGGTCGACCAGAAGCCACAGACTCATTCTCAAGACCGTAAGTAGAGTAAAAATACGGCGTCTCAGAAGCATACTCACCCGCGCAAGTATCCACCATCTTATAGACCGGCGTGATGCCGTTTTCCAGACGTTTCTGGCGAATAGCAGAGCTATCCACCTGCCACAGCTCTGCGATCTTGCGATCGGAAAAACCATGTTGCTTGGCCAGTTTCAAGAGCTGTAGCTCATTAGGTTGACTGGCTAAAGCAAGCTCCAACTGATAAATGTTAACCAATTTCGTGAGGAAGAAGCGATCAATCCCTGTTAAGTCGTAAAGCATATCCAGTTCACACTCTCGACGAATAGCTTCAGACAGGTAAAAGAGGCGGTCATCTTGTGCCTTGCTCAGTCGCTTCACAATCTCATCATCTGATACTTGACGGAGTTCTGGCAGTTCATTGTGGTGGGCTCCGATTTCTAGAGATCTGATGGCTTTGAGCAAGCTCTCCTCGATGTTACGACCAATGGCCATTACCTCCCCAGTTGCTTTCATCTGAGTACCTAACTGGCGATCTCCAGACTCAAACTTGTCAAATGGAAAACGGGGCAGTTTGGTCACCACATAATCAATGCTCGGTTCAAACATGGCATAGGTTGACCCTGTGACTGGATTTTTCATCTCATCGAGGGTCAGACCAACTGCTATTTTAGCGGCTAACTTAGCAATCGGAAAACCTGTTGCCTTAGAGGCTAAGGCAGACGAGCGAGATACGCGAGGGTTAACCTCAATAACATAATACTTAAAACTATGCGGATCAAGCGCTAACTGAACATTACAACCGCCCTCAATTTTTAAGGCTCTGATAATCTTGAGACTAGCATCTCGCATCAACTGGCACTCGATGGCAGACAAGGTTTGCGTCGGCGCCACCACAATCGAGTCGCCTGTATGAATGCCTACTGGATCAACATTTTCCATGTTGCAGACCACCAAGGCGTTGTCTGCTGAGTCACGCATCACTTCGTATTCAATTTCCTTGTAACCTGCGATGGAACGCTCCACCAAGCACTGCGTAACGGGTGAGAGTTTAAGGCCGTTTTCTGCAATTTCTCGTAGCTCTGCTTCATTGGCACAAAGTCCACCCCCAGTACCACCAAGCGTAAAAGCAGGGCGAACAATGAGCGGATAACCGATACGCTCAGCAAACTCCAGGGCCTCATCAACACTTGTGACAATAGTAGACTCTGGAATTGGCTCACCCAAAGTTTCCATCAACTGCTTAAAGAGGTCACGATCCTCTGCCTGGTCAATGGCAGATAGCTTAGTCCCCAAGAGTTCAACTCCCAACTCATCTAAAATGCCTTCTTTGGATAACAACATGGCCATATTGAGCCCAGTCTGACCACCAAGTGTCGGCAGCAAGGCATCTGGTCGCTCTTTGCGCAAGATGCGAGAAACAAATTCTAGGGTAATTGGTTCGATATAAACCTTGTCCGCAATTTCTCGGTCAGTCATGATAGTGGCTGGGTTGGAATTAACAAGGACAACCTCATAACCTTCTTCCTTGAGTGCTAAACAGGCCTGAGTTCCAGCATAGTCAAACTCGGCTGCCTGGCCAATCACGATTGGTCCAGAGCCGATTACCATGATTTTCTTAATGTCTGTGCGTTTTGGCATAGTATCCCCCTCTACGTTTTAGATTTGCTCTTGTCTTTTGGTCATGAGTTCTTGCCAGTCCATAAAGGTCTGACGTGTCGGCTCATAGTCAATGCCCATCACAGCGAGGCTCTGGTGTCTGGTCGCTTGAATGCTTTGGTCATTCAAATGACGGGCTAACACCTCTAGTTGCTCTGGCAAGTCAGCGTCCACTGCCGCTTCTGTTTGACTCTGTAAGGTAAAGGTCACGCGCCCTGTCTCTATTTCACGCACCGCATGGTTAGTCCCGTGATGTCCAACAGCCAAACGCTCGACCCTAGCCCCATTAGCTAGTGCCAAAACACGATGACCTAAACCAAGTCCCAAAATTGGCAGACTATCCTGCAAGCTCCTGACTAGTTCAACCACCTGTGGCAGCTGGTGAGCTCTCCCAGGACCGCTGGACAAAATCAGTCCACTTGGGGCTAGGGCTAGAATCTGTTCAGCTGAGCTATCCCAAGGCACAACCGTAACTTGCCAGTCTAAGTGTTTAAGTGTTTTTAACAGGGCTTGTTTCAGTCCCAAATCAAGGATCACAACACGACGACCTGTCCCTGGCAAGGCATAAGCTGTCTTGGTCGATACCCTGTCAACGAGATTCTGCTCAATTGCTTCGACCTGATTGGGCTCATCTCGCTGGTCGGTCAACTGTGCTCTAATAGAGCCTCTGTCTCTAATCAAACGCGTCAGCGCTCGCGTATCCAAACCAGAAATACCTGGAATCCCTTTGCGGCGCAAAAACTCATCTAAGGTCATCTGACTGCGCCAGTTACTGCCCTCTTTTCCCCATTCATAAACAATAACACCTCGGCAGTCTGAATAGAAAGAATTATCATCATCAGCATTTAGCCCATAGTTGCCAATTGTTGGGTAAGTAAAAACCACAAGATGACCAGCATGAGCTGGGTCTGTAATGGTTTCTTGGTAGCCAACCATACCTGTTGTAAAGACCAGCTCACCAGTTGTTGTCACATCAGCTCCAAAGGCTTCTCCCTCAAACACTGTGCCATCTTCTAAGATTAAATACCGTTTTGCCATGTTCTCTCCTTACAAATAGTGCAATTTTCCACGGAAATCATCTAAACATTCGTAGCCTTTTTCAGCCATGATGCTCCGCAATTCTGCCTCCAAGCGGTCAAAAATCGCTGGGCCCTCCTCCTGAAGAGCTGTTCCGACCTGCACCAGACGTGCACCGCAGAGGATATGCTCAAAGACATCACGACCAGAGCTCACACCACCTGTTCCGATGATAGCAATCGATGGTTTCAACCGCTGATAAAAGGCATGGACATTGGCCAGAGCTGTCGGCTTGATGTAACTTCCTCCAAGACCCCCAAACCCATTTTTGGGCTTAATAGCTACCGTCTCGTCGTCAATGTAGAGGGCATTGCCGATACTGTTGACCGTATTGACAAAGGTCAAGGGAAACTGATTGAGCACCTTGGCGATTTGGTCAAAATGAGTGAGATCAAAGTAAGGCGGTAATTTCACTCCCAAAGGCTGGTCAAAGTAGGCGAAAACTTCTGTCAGGAGTTCGTTGACACCTTCGGTGTCATAGCCCAGCTGGGGTTTGCCGATAAGGTTGGGACAAGAAAGATTGAGCTCCACAAGACCATTGTAGCTAGAAGACTGGATTTTCCTGAGCAAGGTATGAGTTTCCTCACGAGACAGCCCCGTCACGGATAGGAATGGCGAGCTCCCCCCAACCTCTACCGTTTTGAGGTAGTCCAGATAGTAGTCAATGCCCAAATTTGGCAAGCCCATGGAATTGATAGACCCTAGCGGTACTGCCTTGTAACGCGGTGTCGGATTGCCCTCGCGTGGATTGAGCGTAGCAGACTTGGTGACAAAGGTGGTCGCCTTAGATGCCCGCAAGTCATCCAGTTCAGTTCGGTCATAACAATGAACACCAGAGGCATTCATCACACAGCTGTCAAAACTAAATTGTCCAAGAGTGGTTTGTAATCTGGTCATGTTATTTCTCCTCGTAAACGATTTGTCCTTGATAAATGGTCACCAATGCTTTCCCATAAACGGTCTGTCCACCGTAAGGGGTATTTCTGCCTTTGCTGAGAAACTGGTCTGGGTCGATGGCATAAGCCGTCTCGGTATCTAAAATCACCATGTCAGCAGAGCTGCCAACCGTCAACCTACCATAAGGCAAATCAAAACAGGTTGCCACGTCCTCAGTCATCAGCGCCAGCAATTTTTCCAACGGTAAGATCCCTGTCCGCACCAAATGAGTGTAAAGCAAACCAAAAGCCGTTTCACTACCGACGATACCAAAAGCTGCTTGGGTCATGGAGCAGTTTTTTTCCTCAGGCGCATGCGGCGCGTGGTCAGTGGCGATGATGTCAATGGCGCCATCCAAAAGCCCCTCAATCAGAGCCTGTCTATCCTGAGTTGACCGTAAAGGCGGGTTCATCTTCCACAGGCCAGTATCGTGAGTAATGTCCATCTCGTCGCTAACCAGATGGTGAGGGCAAACCTCGCAAGTCACTCGAATGCCATTTTTCTTGGCCTCGCGCACCAAGCGCACCGAGGCTTCGGTGGAAACATGGCAGACATGATAATGGCAACCTGTGGCTTCCGCCAATAAGATGTCTCTGGCAATCTGCACGCTCTCACAAACAGACGGAATGCCTGGCAACCCTAGCTCCTGACTACGTTTACCCTCGTGCATACAACCGCCTCGTATAAGAGAATTTTCCTCGCAATGAGCGACAATCGGCTTGCCCAATGAAGTTGCCAAACGCATGGCCTCATACATGGTATTGGCATCTTGAACCCCACGCCCATCATCACTAAAGGCAAAAACACGCTGTGCCAAATCCGTCATATCTGCCAAGTCCTGCCCCATTTCCTCTTTGGTAATCGCGCCATAAGGAAGCGCCCTGATAACACTATGCTGGGCAATCAAGTCTAGTTGCTGCTGCAAATGTTCTCGACTGTCTGGGACAGGATTGAGGTTTGGCATGGGCATGACTGTTGTAAATCCACCTCTGGCAGCCGCTCGACTGGCCTGAGCAATGGTTTCCTTGTGCGGAAAACCTGGTTCTCGCCAGTGGACATGAACATCAATGAAGCCTGGCGACACATAGCGACCAGCTGCATCAAGTACCTCATCCCCTATCGGATCAATCCGCTCGGCTATTTCTCCGATATACCCTTGGGCAATGAGAATGTCTCGCTTAACCCACTTTCCGTCTAGGAAAATCGTGGCATTTGTGATTAACATCTGTCCCTCCTATAAGTTGTTGCCGGTGATGATGTGCTCTAAAATCGCCTGCCGCATGAAAACACCATTGGTCATCTGCTCAAAAATAACTGACTTGTCCGCTTCCACCAACTGGCTAGCAATCTCCGCCCCATGGTTAACAGGAGCAGGGTGCATAACAATCGCCTCTTGTTTGAGTTTCTTGTAGCGTTCCAAGGTCAGCCCATAAGCCTGATGATAGCTTGATATGTCTGACAATTTCGTTCCAAAATGCCGCTCATGCTGCAGACGTAAAAGCATGCAGACATCCAACTCTGGTAAAACGGTGTCAAAATCAACCATTTCACCTAAGGTCTTATCCTCAAAAGCTTCTGGACCGACAAAGACAACCGTCGCGCCTAGCCTTTTCAAGGTATGGTAATTGCTTCTGGCTACTCGAGAGTGCTTGATGTCGCCAACAATAGCTACCCTGAGCCCTTCAATGCGACCAAAACGCTCATAAATGGTCATCAGATCCAACAGACACTGGCTGGGGTGTTCACCGCTGCCGTCACCTCCGTTGATTACTGGCGCCGTCAGACCCGCTAGTTCATCAGTATAATAATTCTCTTTAGGGTGGCGGATAACCAGCAACTGACAACCAATAGCTGCCATAGTCTGACAGGTATCGTAGAGACTTTCGCCTTTGTTGACTGAGGAAGTATCCGCGTCAAAATTGATAACACGAAGCCCCAGTTTTTGCTCTGCCACCTCAAAACTGTGCTTGGTTCGGGTCGAATGTTCAAAAAAGAGATTAGAAACGAAGAGATCTGAACGATGCAGGGGTGGGCTACCTGCTTTCAGCGCCAAAGCTCGATGGATTAGTCCATAGACTTGCTCAGTTGTCAGGTCCGACATGCGGATAAGGTTGATCATCACAACTCCTTTCTTACCCCGTAGGGTTGGTTTAGGGAAAATAGCTGAGCTAAACAGATGAGTTTTCTAGCTCGTGTCAATACTCGGCTTATCAAGTTCTTGAAAAAAGTGCTGAACCTGAGATAAGTCCGATTGTGCTAAATAGCCCTCTTCAACAGCCAACCTCAGCAAGGTTTCTCGGTCAGACAGGGTGTACAGTGGCACATTTGCTGCTGCAAAGGCCTTCTCGGCTCTCTTGAGCTGATAGGTAAAAATCGCCACAACTCCAACCACTTCAATACCAGCTTGACGCAAGATGTGAACGGCCTCCAAAACACTACCTCCAGTTGAAATCAAGTCTTCAATCAAGACGACCTTGGTGTTTGGGATTTGATACCCTTCAATTTGCTGGCTACGACCGTGCTTCTTTTGACTACTTCGGACATAACCCAGTGGCTTATTGAGATGGTCTGCTAAGATCGAAGCCATCGGGATACCTGCCGTGGCAGTCCCCATGATGGCGTCATAATCTAGGGATTGAATCTGGGCAACTAAGGCATCCCTCACCTGACGACGTTGTTCAGGAAAAGCCAGTACACGGCGATTGTCACAGTAGATCGGCGACTGGATACCGCTAGCCCAAGTAAAGGGCTGATCTGGTGATAGAAAGACAGCCTTAGTCTCTAAGAGCAGTCTTGCAAGAGCAGTTTTTGTCATAGAAGTTCCTCCTCAATAGCTAGATAGGTTTGGTAAGGGTGTGCTGATTGGCTGATGCTGCGCCCAACGACAATATAATCAGACCCAGCTGTCTTGGCAAGAGCCGGTGTCGCTACCCGTTTCTGGTCAGCTGCTCGGCTATTTCCAAAAGAAATCCCGGGCGTCACACAGATAAAGTCCGCCCCACAGGCATCGTGAATGGCTGCTACCTCATGGACACTGCACACCACCCCGTCCATACCAGCTGCTTTAGCGTTGCGAGCGTAAGCTAAGGTTGTCTCTAGGGCAGGTTGAGAGAGACCAAGCTCTTTCTGGAGTTGCTGATCATCAAGCGAGGTCAGGATGGTCACTGCAATACAGAGGCTATCTGGATTGACTAACTTGACAGCATTGACAGCCGCTGTCATCATGGCTATGCCACCTCCAGCATGCACATTTAGCATGTCCGCACCCAGTGTCGCCAGTTGGGTCATGCCTTGGGCGACGGTGTTTGGGATATCGTGGAGCTTGAGGTCAAGAAAAACCTGAAATCCCTTAGCTTTCAACTCACTAACAAAATCAGCCCCCAGAGCGTAGTACAGCTCCATGCCAACCTTGACATAGATCGGTTCTGGAAAATCAGCAAGCAAATCCCATGCTTGATCGGCAGTAGGCACATCCAGTGCCAGTATGGTTTTTGTCATCACGCCTCCTTAATTAGCCTCAGGCAACAAAAAAGTGCCCTGTCATCGACAAGGCACCTGTAAATGGCTTCACAACAAGTTGGATACAGCAAAGACATCATCAGCAATAAAATTTCTGGTGTATGCTCTTTGACTGCTAGGGTCAGCTGGTTGTTTTTCTAACGTTACCCTATCGTTCGGGTAACACAATAAAGCCTAGAAAACATAACCATTTTCCCATACGCTATTTGTCAGATTCAGTTACCTTGCTCGCCTCTCTGGACGAATTTAAAGATATTCTGAATTGATTCTAGCATATTCTAATAAAAAATGCAAGAGATTTTGTTTAGAATTTCAAATATTTACGGACAGATAGGCTAGACCCAATCGCACCAATCACAATCCCGACAGCAAATAGTCCGCCGACAACATAGTATAGGAAAGGCACTGGTGGGTACAGAGAAAGGTTCTGCACAACTAATCCAGGATTCCATTCGCTATAGGCAAAATGGTAACCAAAATAAACCAATAAGGCAGGCATGATCGCCCCAAGTAAGCCTACAAGAGATCCCTCAATAAAGAAAGGTCCGCGAATATAGCCGCTCTTAGCACCAACCAAACGCATAATCTGAATCTCACGGCTGCGTGAGATAATGGTCATTCTGATGGTATTGGAAATAAAAAATATGGCCATGACTAAAATGAGCGCTGTAATGCCTACCCCCCAAATTCGAACAGTATCCGCCAATTTGAAGAGAGCTTCAGCTTTCAGACCGCCGTAAGACACTGAGTCAACCCCAGCAATTTTTTCAATGGCAGCTGTGACCGACTTAACTGAATCAGGTGTCTTAGTAGAAACAATGTAAATATCTGATAGAGGGTTATCCTGATCATAGATTTCCCAAGCTTCACCCATGGTTTGTTTCAAGGCAACGAGCTGCTCATCCTTACTAGAAAAGGTGATTTGGTCAACATCTGGCAAGGCCATGATTTGATCATAAACCTTGTGATAATCAGGGTTTGGCACTGTTTCTCCACGGTCATTGACAATCGTTTCGTTATTATCCGTTGATTCGTACAAAAGGAAAGTGTTGATTTGAACATTGCCCTCAACGCCTGTTGTTAGGCGTTCCGCATTGATGATAATAACTGAGAAGAAAGCCAACAGGGTCAAGGTTAGGCTAACAGATGATGTCGCAATCACACTCATCAAGCCGTTTCGAATCAATCCTTTCACGGCTTCCCAAAAATGTCTAAATGGTCTAATCATCGTAACCGTAATCTCCTTTCTCTTGGTCTCTGACCACGCGCCCATTTTCAATAGCGACAACGCGGTGGCGCAAGGTGTTGACAATCTGGCTGTTGTGGGTCGCCATTAAAATAGTTGTCCCTTGCATATTGATGCGCTCAAGAAGCTTCATGATTTCCCAAGAGTTATCAGGATCAAGGTTACCTGTCGGCTCATCAGCAATCAAGAGTTTCGGATTGTTAACAATAGCTCGCGCGATAGCCACACGCTGTTGCTCACCACCTGATAATTGGTCAGGAAAGGCACGCATCTTGTGCTTGAGACCAACAAGTTCTAGCACTTCAGGAACACGTTTTTTGATGGTTTTACGTCTTTCACCGATAACTTCCATAGCGTAAGCGACATTCTCAAAAACAGTCTTACGGGGCAGAAGTTTATAGTCTTGGAAAACAACGCCAATCGAGCGACGAAGATAGGGCAGGTGTTTGGGTTTGAGGTTGGTGACATCAAACTCACCTACCTTAATACGACCACTGGTCGCCTTTTCCTCGTGATAAATCAGTTTGATAAAACTTGATTTACCAGCCCCTGAGGGGCCAACGATATAGACAAATTCGCCTTGGTTGACATCAAGGTCAACACCGCGCAAGGCAGTTGTCGAGCGATGGTATTTCTTGATCACATCGCGTAATTCAATCAGTGCCATAGACACTCCTTTCGTTTTTCAGCTCAGAGCAGTTGCTCAGCTCTGCTATTTCTCAGAAAATCCTAAACCTAAGAGGTTCAGATAAATAAGAATGCAAAGGGCAGAACTTTTCCTCACTCTCTCGTTTTCAAGCTCAGGCCAAAACAAGCCACTGGCTTTCCCTCGCTATCTCATTTTCAAGCTCAGGCTAAAACAAGCCACTGGCTTGTTTTACTCATCCACACCCATTTTCCACTTGAGGTAGGCGTCGATAAAGCCATCGATCTCACCATCCATGACCTTGTCCACCTGAGCAACCTCATAGCTGGTCCGATGGTCTTTGACCATGGTGTAAGGGGTAAAGACATAGGAACGAATCTGGCTGCCCCATGTGATTTCTTTCTTGTCACCTTTGAGGGCAGACACTTCAGCCGCCTTTTTCTCTTCTTCCAACTGATAGAGCTTGGCTTGGAGCATCTTCATGGCTCTGTCTCGGTTGCCGTACTGGGTGCGGTCAACAGTTGAAGCGACAACAATTCCTGTCGGAATGTGGGTCAAGCGCACCCCTGTTGAGACCTTGTTGACGTTCTGACCACCTGCACCACCTGAACGGAAGGTGTCCATCTTGACCTCATCATCACGGATAGCAATCTCGATGTTATCGTCTAACTCCGGCATGACCTCAACAGAGGCAAATGAGGTATGACGACGTTTCGCCGAGTCAAAGGGTGAAATCCGCACCAAACGGTGAACCCCCATCTCTGACTTTAATAAACCGTAGGCATTTGGCCCTTGAAAAGACAGGGTCACTGACTTAATCCCAGCCTCGTCTCCCGCCTGATAGTCCAAGGTTTCTACCTTAAACCCTCTAGCATTGCCAAAACGCATGTACATGCGAAGCAGCAAATCACCCCAGTCCTGAGCCTCAGTACCACCAGAGCCTGGGTGAATCTCCAAAATAGCGTTGTTGCTATCATAGGGTTCTGATAAGAGTAGCGTCATCTCGTAGCTGGTCATCAGACCCTCAAGCCTCGTCAAACTGTCAGACAACTCCTCCAACAAACTCTCGTCCTCTGCTCCCATCTCCAGCAGCAACTCGCACTCGTCGCAGAGCTCCGTCATGTCATGAAAGGTCTGGTAGGTTGTTTTGAGGTCATTTAGCTCCTGAGAGACCTTTTGCGCCGCCTGATTATCATTCCAAAAATCTGGCTCAGTCATAAGGTGCTCTAAGGTCGCGATGTCCTCTTCCAAACGGTCGAGGTCAAAGAGACCTCCCAAAGCTGGTTAGCTTTGCACGCAGGTTCGCAATCTTGTTGCGGCTGTCAATCATATCCATAGTTTACCTCGCTGGTTCTTTTTTAGGGCAATAGCAGAGCTGCACCCCAGTGTTAGTCCGTTTCGGTTAATTGGCAGGAAACTGCCATAACTTTTCTATTCTATCATATTTTTAGCTAACTTGCCATTTTTGAAGCAGTTGCTCACGCTCCGTCAGAATATCAGCGTTGTCCGTCTTCACCGCCAGCACCAGCTCTAGCATATCATCGTTCGGTGTTTTGATGATTTCCCCCAAGGCCCAAAGCGCTGTCGCCGTGTGAATGGGGTTATTGTTTTTATCAATGATTTCCAAGAGCTTGACGACTGCTGTCTTGTCGTGAGCATTGGCAAGGGCGATGATGGCATTGCGTTGGAGGATATTTTTCCCTCGCCAAGAACCGGCAATCATGCCAAACTTTTCCTTGAAGGTCGAGTTGGTCAATTCCAAGAAGGGAATCAGCTCTGGCCAAGCCAGTTCAGGGTCAATCTCGCTGGCCAAGGGATTATTTAACCCTTTATTGTAAGGGCAGCAGATTTGGCAGATGTCACAACCATAGATAACAATCTTGATTTTCTTGCGAAATTCCAGCGCCATCATGCCCTTGTCCTGGGTTTGAAAGGATAGACAACGCTTGGCGTCCATGCTCCCATCCCCAATCAAACAGGACGTCGGACAGGCATACAAACACCGCCTGCAGTCCCCACAGTCATAGTCCACAGGCTGGTCGGGCTCAATCTCCAGATTAGTAATTAGCTCTCCCAGATACATATACGAGCCGTATTCTTTGGAGATGACCAAGCCATTTTTACCGATGAAACCAATCCCTGCTCGTCTGGCTACCGCTGTATCAACCAGAGCGCCCGTATCCACCATGGCCTTGTGCTCTAACGGAAAAGCCTTGCACAACTCTCGAATGCCTGCTGCTAAACGATTGAGCTTGTCTTGGAGAACATAATGGTAATCAAGTCCCCAGCTGTTTGGGGTGATTTTACCCCGCTTGTAATTGGTCTTTTGAGGTTCAATCGGCAGTTTATGGGGGTAAGCAACCGCTATGGAGATGATGGTTTTGGCTGATGCCAAGCTCAGCTTGGGATCCAAACGTTCCTCAATGTTTTTGTGCTCAAAGCCTGACAACCTGTCCTCATCAGCTGCTGCGCGCAAGCTTTTCTCCAAATACGAAAAATCATCAGCCGTGGTAAAGCCGATTTTTGAAATGCCAATCTCTCGCGCGAGTTGCTGAATCTGAGCCTCTAAATCCATACTCTCATTGTACGCCAAAAAAGTGACAAGCGCAAGAAGCTAGCGTTACAAGTTGGTGACATAAAAACCAACCCTTTCGGATTGGTGAACAAGAAAACTGTTTGACAGATGAAGATACCCAGTTCAGACAGAATAGCCAATCACCTCTCGACAGATGGTATCAATCGTCTCGCCATCGACACTGTCAATCCTCATGCGGTAAACGTGATGCAAGCGTGGGTTGTAAATTCCAAGATAAAGAAGTTACTTAAAATGATCATCATAAGATTGGAGACCCATCAAGTAATAAACGAGTACCTGAAGGGTGTGCTTTGCTGTTGGTTTTGCCTTACTCACCTTAAAATCCCACAGGGTATCACTGGTTAAAAAGTCTCCATCCCCACTATCAATGGTTTCTGTATAACCTCCCAGCATGTTAAAACCGTCTTTAATAACAGGACCATAATGATTGAAAAAGACTAAACTCCGCTCGACCATTATTCGAATATTTTCAATAGTCCACATATCCGGAACGATGCTCTCAACAGGCTTATAACCAGAGCGACCAGCACGGAAGACCACATCATAGCCGACTAATTGACAAGCGCAAGTAATGGAATAACTATCCAAACCAATGATGCTCTCCAACAATTCCAAAGCATGCTCAAGTTCATCTATCATCTGAGCACCATAGAGGGAAATCCGAAACGTCTCCTCAGCCTTTGTACCCAATGTAAAACGCGTTAAATAATCAACCGCCAAACCAACCAAGCTGCTATGGATATTTTCAGCAGGCGCTAACTCTTCACCAATAGGCAACTGAGTGACCTCAAAACGAGATGGTTTAACATAACCACCTCTTGGTTGTTTAATCGCACTGATACGTTGCGTAACAGAAACCATCATTCTCTCCCATTTTTTTTGATTTTATTATATCATATCCCCCTTCTCTGTCAAGAAAAAAAGAACCCAGCGAATCGCTGAGTTCGAGGGTTAAATCGCATTCTTATCTTGTCCAGTCGCACGTTGCACAGCCTTAACAAGCTCAACCACCACAATCATGAGACCTGCACCGATGACTGTTACCAGCCATTGGGTCGGTGTCAGCACCGTCACGTGGAAGAAGGTGTTAAAACCTGGCACCACAATCGTTGCCATCAACATGAGGAAGGCCACTACAATCGACCAGTTGAAGAGCTTGTTCTTAAATGGACCGACTGTAAAGATAGACTGGTAAACAGACTTGACGTTGAAGGCGTGGAAGAGCTGGATGAGACCAAGGGTCACATACGCCATGGTCAAAGCGTCTGCGTGGATGGCATGATGGTCACCTGCATGCTCTGGGAATTGCAAGGCAAACCAGTAAACCCCCAAGACCAAGATGGTTTGCAGGATACCTTGGTAAATGATGGCTCCTAGCACGCCACCTGAGAAGAAGCTGGACTTGCGTCCACGAGGCTTGTGGCTCATCACACCTGGCTCAGCAGGCTCCACACCCAAGGCAATGGCTGGCAGGGTATCGGTTACCAAGTTAATCCAGAGCAGGTGAACTGGCTCCAGAACGTCCCAACCAAAGAGGGTTGCAAGGAAGATACAGAGCACTTCTGCGGTATTGGCTGACAGGAGGTACTGGATGGTTTTCTGGATATTGGAGAAGACCTTCCGACCTTCTTCAACTGCGACGATGATGGTGGCAAAGTTGTCATCCGCCAGCACCATGTCAGAAGCACCTTTTGAAACTTCCGTACCTGTGATACCCATCCCGATACCGATGTCAGCTGTCTTGAGCGACGGTGCATCGTTGACACCGTCACCTGTCATGGCAACAACCTTGCCTTCATTTTGCCAAGCCTTGACAATCCGCACCTTGTGCTCAGGCGATACACGGGCATAGACAGAGTATTGCTTGAAGACTTTTTGGAACTCTTCATCGGTCAACTCATTGAGCTCTGCTCCTGTGAAGACGTGATCTTCCGTGTCATTCGGATCGATGATCCCGAGGCGCTTGGCAATAGCTTCCGCAGTATCCTGATGGTCACCTGTGATCATGATTGGACGGATACCCGCTTCTTTTGCCACAGCAACAGCTTGCGCTGCTTCTGGACGCTCTGGGTCAATCATACCGACCAAGCCTGCGAAAATGAGGTCATTTTCAACCACTTCTATCTCAAGTGTCGGAATGCTGTCCACATACTTGTAAGCCATCATGAGGACACGAAGTGCTTGCTTGGCCAGCGATTTATTGGTCTCAAGGATGGCTTCACGGTCAGCGTCTGTCAGGGTACGCACCTGATCCTTGTCCTCAATCTGGGTAATCCGCTTGAGGAGCTGGTCTGGCGCACCTTTGACCGCTACAAAGTAGCGACCATCTGCCTGTTGGTGAATAGTGGACATGAGCTTACGCGTTGAGTCAAATGGCAACTCTGCCACACGTGGTTCCCCTGCTAACACCTCACGCACATCAAAGTTCTTGTCCAGACCAAACTGCACCAAGGCTGTCTCCGTCGGGTCACCGATGAGCTTGCCTGATGGGTCAATCTTGGTGTCATTGGCAAAGTTCATGACACGAAGGGTTGAGTTGCTAGCGTCAAACGCCGCTGACGCATTGAGCAATTCACCATTTGTATACACCTTCTCAACGGTCATCTGGTTCATGGTCAGAGTACCCGTTTTATCCGAAGCGATTATCTCAGTCGAACCGAGCGTTTCTACCGCTGGCAACTGACGGATAATGGCATTCCGCTTAGCCAATACTTTTGTACCAAGTGACAAAACAACGGTCACGATAGCTGGCAGTCCTTCTGGAATAGCCGCAACCGCAAGGGCAATCGCTGTTGTCAACCCTTTCAGAGCTGGCGTTCCTTGGACAAAGACACCAACAGCAAAAGTAATAGCTGCAATCACCAAGACCGCATAGGTCAGCACCTTAGACAACTGATGGAGGTTTTGCTTGAGCGGGGTATCGCTCTCATCTGCGTTTGCCAACATACCAGCGATATGACCGACCTCAGTGTACATCCCTGTATTGGTCACGACACCAGAGCCTCGACCGTAGGTCACGTTTGAGTTCTGGTAGGCCATGTTGACACGGTCACCGATCGGAGCATCCGCAGCCAAGGTGACTGTCAAATCTTTCTCAACAGGAACTGACTCACCCGTCAGAGCAGCTTCCTCGATTTTCAGGGAGTTGGCTTCCAAGAGACGCATATCCGCTGGCACCACATCCCCTGCTTCTAGCATGACGATGTCGCCAGGCACCAAGTCTTTTGAGTCCACTTCGATGACATGACCGTTCCGACGGACGCGGGCAACAGGCGAAGACATGCTCTTTAGGGCTTCAATGGAAGCTTCTGCCTGTCCTTCTTGGTAAACACCAAAGGCAGCATTTAGAACGACAACGGCTAAGATGATGATGGCATCCGCCAAGCCGTGCATCCCTTCTGTCACTACGGTCAAAATCGCCGCTGCCAAGAGGATGATAATCATCAAATCCTTAAATTGGTCGATAAATTTCTGCAAGAGGGTGCGTTTTTCTCCCTCATCGAGCTCATTGCGACCATAGTCTGCTAGACGAGCCTTCACCTGATCATTGGTCAGACCATCAATGCTGGCCTCCAACTCTGCCAACACGACGTCTTCATGCTTGGCATAATAGGCGTCACGTTTTTGTTCTTTTGACATGTGTTCTCCTTTTCTAGTCTTTTTCCATGCCAATAGAAAAAGACCTGTTTTTTCTAAAACAAGTCTCGCGGTTTCAGACAGCGCCGGAAAATAATTTTCGGAATGACGACCCTGCCCAGCTGTTGCCAGCTGCTGCTACTCCCTTGAATATGTCTACTAGTTTACCAAATCATCAGCAAAATAGCAAGAATTTCGTCAGTTTATTTTTGCCAAGAAATGTGTAACTCATAACTAGCAAAAGGCTGCTGAGCTTCTGGTGAGGGCAAGAGGTCATAACTGACAAGAACGGTTTGCTGACTTGCCGATAAGTTAAACGCTCTGCTATTGGTCACTAACCGCTGAACCCCCATCGGTGTCGGAAGATTGGCCGTACCGATGCCGCCAGCAACCAACCTCAGTTGCGTCAAGGGAGCGGAATAACGAGTCATCAGCAACTCATTAGTGTTGAGCTTGATGATAACTTTCTCCCCCTCGCTGTTATGGTAAATCAAGTATAGCCAGTCACCTTTGACGACTAAATCGCCTGTATGCGTTTCGTGAATCAGCTCGACATCATCATCTATCTGAATTTTATTTTGAATGGTAATCTGCACAAAGCCTCTCCTTAATCTTTCCCTTTATTTTACCAAAAAAGACCAGCCGTGGCTAGTCTTCTCATCTTTGTCTTATTGCACTGCCTTTTTCAGATCTTCCACCTTGTCCAAGCGCTCCCACGGGAGGTCAATATCTGTCCGCCCCATGTGGCCATAGGCCGCTGTCTGACGATAAATCGGACGTTTGAGATTCAGCATCTGGATGATGCCAGCTGGTCGCAGGTCAAAAACCTCTCGAACCGCAGCCTCTAGTTGGCTCTCCGCTACCTGTCCAGTACCAAAGGTATCAATGCGAACAGAGACAGGGTGGGCAACTCCGATGGCATAGGCCAGTTGGACTTCTGCTTTTTTAGCCAAACCTGCACCGACGATATTTTTAGCGATGTAACGGGCAGCATAGGAAGCGGAACGGTCAACCTTGGTCGCATCCTTGCCAGAAAAAGCACCGCCACCATGACGAGCAAAACCACCATAGGTATCCACGATAATCTTTCGACCCGTCAGACCAGAATCTCCCTGCGGTCCACCAATCACAAAGCGACCCGTCGGATTGATAAAGAACTTGGTCTCTTCATCCAGATACTGAGCTGGAATCACCGCCTTAATCACCTGTTCGATCATATCTTTGCGGATTTGCGCATTGGTCACCTCTGGGTCATGCTGGGTCGAGATAACCACCGTATCTACGCGGACTGGGCGGTCGGTTTCATCACACTCCACCGTCACCTGCGATTTGGCGTCTGGTCGTAGGTAGCTGATGGCGCCTGATTTGCGGAGTTCGGCTAATTTCCGAACCAAGGCATGGGACAGCGAGATAGGCAGCGGCATGAGTTCAGGCGTTTCATCAATGGCAAAGCCGAACATCAGCCCTTGGTCTCCCGCACCGATGAGGCTCAGGCTATCCATATCACCATCCCGCACCTCTTGAGCTTCATTGACCCCTTGGGCAATATCTGGAGACTGCTCAATCAAGGATGGGTGTACCCCGACCGACTCAGCTGAAAAACCATAGTCATTTTTAGTGTAGCCAATCTCTGCGATGGTATCTCGTACCACCTTGTCAATATTGACATAGGCTGTCGTTGAGATTTCCCCAAAAACATGCACCGTCCCTGTGTAAACAGCCGTCTCTGCTGCCACGTGGGCATCTGGATCTTGGGCTAAAACCGCATCCAAAATCGCATCTGAAATCTGGTCAGCAATCTTATCAGGATGCCCTTCCGATACTGACTCAGACGTGAATAATTTCCGTTCTGACATAAAATGTCCCCCCTAAAATGATGTATGCTCGTATTGACTAGGTCAACCACCAGCACCAAGACGGGAGGACACAGCAAAAAACAGCCTATCCCCCCTAAAACGAGTTACAAAGCACTAGCTTGTGGTCAGTCCCTCATAAACAATGCTCGTCATGAGCAAGCAATTGCTCCGACCAACCGTACAAAGACTGACCCCAAACTACCTTTTCGGGACTCATTATGACTATTAGTATAACACATATTGACCCTATTTGCTACCTAGTAACTGATAAATTTTGGCTATCACTGTCAGCCATATTATCCTACTGGCGCACTAATTCTGCCAAGAGTTGGCGCATTGTCTTGTTCAGAACTGGATGGGTATAATGAGGGGCAATTTCCGCTAACGACTGCAAAACAAATTCTCGTTCAGCCACATAGGGATGGGGCACAAGTAAATTGTCTGTGTAGAGGGTCTTATCACCAACAAATAGAATATCCAAGTCAATGACGCGAGGACCCCACTTGACCTCACGTATCCTGCCCATCTGAGCTTCAATAGCCAATAAGGTGTCAAGCAAGGCTTCCGGTGTCAACCAGGTTTCAATTTCAATCACTTGATTGAGAAAACTATCCTGCTCCACACCGCCCCAAGGCTCAGTTTCTAGGACACTAGATTGCTTAACGATGGTTAGACCCGCCTGCCTCATCAATTCTACGGCCTGAGTCAGGTGATCCTGTTTGTCCCCCAAGTTTGTGCCAAGTCCGATAAAGGCTCTGCTCTTTTCACGCGTGAGCGCGACCGAACAAGTCTCTAAGGGCAAATGCACAGGTGCCCAAGGCTTTTTGAGGGTAAGGGTGACTGACTGACTAATCGGGTAATGCTCAAAAATCTGCTCCACTAGCCGATAAGCCGCCGTCTCAATCAGGTCATGGCTGGTCTCCTGCAACCAGTCCGTCAGCTGCTGGCTGAGCTCACCGTAATGAATTGAAGCCGTTAAATCGCCTGTCCTTGCTGCCTTAGTCATATCATAAGTCAGTGTCAGGTCAATGATGAACTTCTGCCCTAATGCTTTCTCCGCTGGGAACACCCCATGGTTTGCAAAAATCTCCAATCCTAAAATCTCTAGCCTGTCCATCCTAGACCCCCATGAGGCGGTAGGCCTCGTTTTTCAAGTCCTTATCGGTGTCAAAAAGCCCCCGAGCAACACTGGTTACTGTGAGCGTTCCTGGTTTTTTAACCCCTCGCATGGTCATGCACAGGTGCTCTGCCTCGATAACGACCAGAGCTCCTTTGGCATCAAGGTAGGTCATGAGGGCATCAGCGATTTCCATGGTCAGACGCTCTTGAATCTGAGGTTTCTTGGCATAAACATCGACTGACCGCGCTAGTTTGGACAGCCCTGCGACACGGCCGTTAGGAATATAAGCGATATGAGCCTTACCATAAAAAGGAAGAAAATGGTGCTCACACATGGAGGTGAAGGTGATGTCCTTCTCGATGACCATGTGATCGTCAACAATTTCAAAAGACTTAGTCAAGTGCTCCTCGGCTGTCTGTCCCAAACCTGAAAACACCTCCGTATACATCCGCGCCACACGGGCTGGGGTCTCTTGCAAGCCTTCCCGTTGCTTGTCCTCTCCAATCGCTTCAATAATCTGTTCTACTGCTGCTTCAATCTTGCCTAAATCCATGGCAACCCCCTTCTTTTTATCTTTTTATTTTACCCTTTTTTCAAAGCACTTTCAAGCTAAAAACAGCCCTCAGGGGGCTGTTCCTTATTTCTTGTAAGCTGATAAATGCTTATCCGTTTGTTGTTGGGCTTGGGCAATGGCAGAGCCCATCAGTAGACCCAAACGGTGAGCCGCCGCATCATGGACACGCAGGACTTCAACCCCCTGACTGGCAGCGATAGCAGTTAGGTAACAGGAACCCAGATCACGATTGGCAAAGCCTGCTGGGCTAGCGACATCAGTCTCTAACCCAGCCTCCTCTAGCAAGCTCATGATGAACCGTTTACGAGATACTCCGAGAAAGATGGGATAACCCCTATCATGAAGCACAGATAGGTGTTGTAATAACAACAAATTTTCCCGTTGCGTCAATCCAAAGCCAATTCCTGGATCTAAGACCAAGCGATCAGCTGAAATCCCTGCCTGCTCTGCTATTGCTATCGAGCGAGACAAGTAAGCCTGCATCAGGTCAAGGATCGGTAGCTCCGCAAACTCTTCCAACTCCTCTGCGGTAAAGGCCCAGCCTGTCCCAAAGGTCGGAAAAATTTGGCTGCTCGGATTTTGGGGACGAGCGATGACTGGATTAAACATCAGAATGGCCTGTTTGCCATGCTGGGCGACCACCTGAGCCATCTTGGGATCTCCCAGAAAGCCTGTGATGTCATTGACCACATCTGCCCCTGCTTGCAGAGCAGCCGCCGCGACGTCTGCTTTCCACGTGTCAATGGAGATGAGGATATCACTGATGGCTCGAATGGCTAGGATAACGGGGACAACACGAGCAATCTCATAAGCCACGGAAACATAGGTTGATCCTGGTCTGGTCGATTCACCACCGATGTCAAGCATCGTGGCCCCCGCTGCAATCAGCTCTTCGGCCTGCTGGACCGCTGCGTCTACCGCCAGGTATTTTCCCCCATCAGAAAAAGAATCAGGGGTCACATTGATAATGCCACAAAGGGCAGGAGCCTGCCCGCGTTTAATCTCTCTCATCAGAATAACCTCCACCAAGTCCAGTAAATGCCAAGGAGCAAGAGCGGTGTCAAGACCGTCATGACAATCCCGTAGCGGAGCATGTAGTGGTCAGGGTAATAGCCCTTGCCAATCCCCAAGAGGATAATCGCATGATGGAAGGGCAAGAGAAAATGAATGTTGACAAGGGTATAAGTCATCAAGGTCACTAAGTGCGCTTGATAACCTGCGGCCGCCATCAGAGGCGCGACAATCGGCAGAACAACCGACATGGTAGCGACCGATGACCCAATCAAGACATGAAACAGCATGATAATCACGATAATCACCAAGAGGTAGATGGGTGACTGCCCACTGGGAATCAGAACCTTCATCTGTTCAAAGACCAGCCCGGTAATGCCAGCCTGTCCCAGCACCTTGCCAATCGAGAAAATAGTCGTTAAAAAAAGGATAAAGTGCGGGTTGATGGCAGACAAATCATCCTTGGTCAAAATGCCTGTCGCAAAAAAGATGACCACACCAACCACGACCGGCAACCAGGCTGGCAGCTGGTGCCATCCAACTATTGTCCAAGAAAGCACAACCCCTGCGATGACTAGCAGGCTGAGACGCTGCTGGTTGGCAGATAAACTCTGATGAGACTTATCTGGTTTTAGGAGCATGGCAGAGCTAAAAGCTGATAACTCTTTTTTGAAGAGAGTTTTGGTCACTAAGATGGTCACAGCAGCGGTAACCACAACTGGCAAGCTCATGAGTTTGAACCAGTTCCAGCTGGTCAAGGTCGCTGCAACGTCTTGGCCACCGAAACTGATAGCTGACAAATTGAGCAAGATATCACCCTGCCGCACCAGCATGTAGGCAATCGATACACCGATAAAACCGTTCATCATCAACACTCGCTTGGCAGCCATTTCCTCTGTTGTTCTGGCCTGCAAGAGACCGTCCAAAATAGTCCCTAAGATAATCACACGCACAAAGGCCTGAGGAATCAGGATAATCAAGACCAAACCCAAAGCGTAGGGCACTAACAACAAGAGATTAGTATTGTTAGCTGATGTCGCCAGCCACTTTTCCACATAGGCCTGAATCAGACCTGTCTTCATCATGCCCATGCTGAGCAAGGTCGTGCTCATGATCAGCAGGTTCATATCTCCCCAGAGAAAGCCAAATATCTCGATAGGAGGCATCTGTCCAAAAATGATAAAGCTCGCTAGTAAAAAGAGACAAGCTAGGCTCTTGTGCACCGCATCGGTCGCCCATGAGGCAACCGTGATGATAAGACTTGACACTAACACGGTCTGATTGAACGAAAAGCCCAAAGGGTTCCAAATGGCAAATAGCAGAGCTAAGCTAATGATAATCGTTAGCTCACGTCTTTTTAAGTGTTTCATAAAAAATGCCCTTTCTTAAAAAAATTGGACTATTGTATCATTAAAACAACTCAGTTGTCAACATAGAAACGACATCAAAATTAACTGGTCGACCCTATCCTAGTGGGCGAGGTAGTCTTCCCAAATTTGGTCAAAATCACTGAGTGAAAAGCTAAAACTAGCTTCCTGTTCCAAGAAACGACTGATGGTGTCAAAATCATCAGTGTGCTTAGGAAAATCACTCTCTGAGAAAGCCAAATCAGCCAGTATCGCTACTGGGGCAGTTGATTTCGGATGGCGTTGCGTCATCAACCAATGGTAGAAGGATGTTCTCACTGCCAATTCCTCGCAATAAAGGCCTCACGCACCCCACTGCTCATCTTGTAACGAACAGGATTTGTCTTGTAAAAGGCCTGGTGATAGCCCTCCGCTGGGTAGAAGGTCTGGGCTGGCTCAATCGTAGTCACGATAGGGCGATCAAAGCGTCCAGAATCAGCTAACGCCTGCTTAGACTGCTCTGCTATTGCCCGCTGGGCATCGGTCGTATAAAAAATCACAGGGCGGTAGCTATCCCCTCGATCCTGAAACTGGCCAAAAGCATCGGTCGGATCCGTCTGGCGCCAGTAAAGCTCAACCAAGTCGCTGTAAGAAATCTTCTCAGGGTCAAAGATAATCTCAACCGCCTCGGTGTGCCCTGTCGTTTTGCTGCAGACCTGCTCATAGGTCGGGTTTTCAACATGACCACCCGTATAACCCGACAGGACAGAGAGAACACCGTCCGTCAGCTCAAAAGGCTTAACCATGCACCAAAAACAACCACCTGCAAAAATTGCTCGTTCCATACTATTCTCCTTTATCTTGATTGATCCAAACGGATACCTGACCCGCTGGTACTGTAAACTCACCAAAGCCATCAGGGGCGATGGTAACTGTTTCTTCGTGATGCCCCATGGCATCATACCATACTTCACCTGCTCTATTTTCCCCGACAAAAAGACGTTTCTGTGCTTGGTCTGCTGTGTTCACCAAAACTGCGCAAGCACCTGGATGTTCTGCTCTTCCTCGTCTAACCCAAGCCAAGCAAGTCGGGTCATCAGCATAATCATCTTGAGCACCGTAGGCATGTTCTTTACGAAGATGGAGCAATTTATCCAATACTTCTTTGTGCCCTTCTTGCCCGTCTATGCCATAGTAATCACCGTAAAATAAGCAAGGAAAACCTGCTTCCCTCAGTAAAATCAAGGCATAAGCATGCGGCTTAAACCAGGCGTCAACGAATGATTCTAAGGCCTCCCCAGGTTGCGAATCATGATTATCCACAAAAGTGACCGCCCTTGTCGGGTTCTGGACGACAACTGTGCCGTCAAATATCTGACGTAAATCGTAATTTCTACCTTCTAGGCTGGCTTGTCTAAGGTGTTGGTGCAAGGGTACATCAAAACTATCCACTTTTCCAAAGGTCAATCCAAAAAATTCGTCTAGTTGCCCGTAGTCATGATGCCAATACTCCGCCACAAAAAAGAAATCATCACCATGTTCCTGCCGAACATAATCTATTAACTCCTCTAAGACAGTCGCATCAATATGCTTGGCCGCATCTAACCTTGCCCCATCGACACCGGTTTGGGTGATGAACCACGACAACCATTTTTTAGTTTCAGTCATGACCTCAGGGTGGCTGTAATCAATATCCGCATTCATCAGATAGTCGTAGTTGCCCTTTTCACCGTCAACCATCTCGTTGTCCGCCCAACCCTTACCGTCACCTTGAATCATGTAAATCGCTGACTTGCCGTTTTCATTATTGAAATCCAAACCTGAAAAATGGTACCAGTGCCATTTAAAGGATGAATAAGTTTCGCCACGTCCAGGGAAGGTAAACTTTGTCCAACCCTCAATATCGTAAGGATCTGTTAAAACCTCTTGACGGCTATTTGGGTCAACTTCAACAACTGTAAAACGCTCTAGCTCGTCGGCTCCTCCTCGGTGGTTTAGCACCAAATCAGCATAGACCTGAATGCCACATTCATGCAACCGATCAATAGCTACTAAAAGCTCCGCCTTCGTGCCGTACTTGGTCCGGACAGTTCCTTTTTGGTCAAACTCCCCCAAATCATACAAGTCATACACGCCATAGCCAACGTCATTTTGATCACCACCCTTATAGCAGGGTGGTAGCCAAACCGCTGTCACTCCCAACTCCGCCAAATGCTCGGCATCAGCTGCCAGACGATTCCAGTGCTCACCATCGTTTGGGGTATGCCACTCAAAATATTGCATCATCAACCCGTTCATCTCAAACCTCCTTCAATGTTCTTATTAGTCTAGCACAAAAAATAATTTTTGTCTGTTTTTTAATTGCTTTTGAAAGCGTTTTATCGTAAAATAAATAGTAAGCATGAAAATAATTTCTATAAGGAGTATCCTTTATGTCTATCAAGCGTGTAACCGTTGCTGGTGGCGGTGTTCTAGGTAGTCAAATTGCTTACCAAGCGGCTGTCTATGGTTTTGAGGTTACCTTATACGACATCAGTCAAGAGGCTTTAGAAACAGCCAAGGGAAAAATCCACACTTGGGCTAACATGCACCATCAAGATTTAGGGACCCCCTTGGCAGTTTTGGAAAAAGCAGAGCAGTCTATCACCTATACTACAGATATTACAGAAGCTTTTACGACTGTTGACTTGGTCATTGAAGCAGTCGCTGAACGCCTGGATATCAAAAAAGCCTTCTGGTCATCTGTTGCAGATCTTGCACCCAAACAAGCTATTTTTGTGACCAATACCTCGACTTCAATTACTCGAGGAAAAAATCGCAAATGCCCACATTGGACAGTCTAGCAATCAAGGCTTCTATTACTACCATGAGGGGATTCCTTACCTTGCTGCAGATTTTTTGAAGTAATGCCAATTCTGTTCAACACATAACTCAAACAAAAACTAACCTCAAAACCACACTGTACCCACGTCTTGAAAAAATATTCAAGACAGCGTATCAGTGTGGTTTTATATTTTTTGACCCTCTATTGTCACAACTTAAATCATTCCCCTTGTATTTTAAAACCAGCTATGTTATACTAAACCTATCTTAAACGAAAGCGAGGACTAGACTATGCTAAATATGATGACACCAACCCCAACTCATTGTCGTCAGGAAAACACGTACGGTCTAGTGCCTTGTTAACATCAGCTTTTTCATGAAACATCTGATGAACAAGTCATCGACCGATGGACGATAGCGATTGGAGGCTGGCGCTTGCCTGCCTTTTTGTCTGCTCTCTGCTTGTTTTCCTTTGCCTGAGGGATTTCCCTCCTTAGCCCTGTGAAAGGAAAAACATGTCGATCACAACTTATCTTCTTCGTTGCAAACGGGAGAATGCCAAACTGCTCTTTTGGCTTGTCCTTAACTCGCTTTGTGTCTTGGCAAACGGGCTCTTGTCTGCCCAAGCTCTGACCAATCTCGTCGCCCAAGATGTTCGAGCTTTTCTCATGTCTACAGGTCTGAACCTCTTGGTCTACTTACTCTGGATGCTTCAGATTAAACAGATTGTCCCTGCTCGTGAGCATGCCCTACAAGCCATGAACCATGAGATGCGGACGGATATTCTCACACGACTGAGTCAGACCAACTATGAGCAGTTCCAGCGTGAGTCTGCGGATACCTACACCTCTTGGTTGACCAATGACATTCTGACAATCAACGAGCTGGGTTTTGAAACCTTAGAGCTCATGCTGACGCAGTTGCTGAACCTTATCTTTTCTGCAATAACCTTAATCTCTTACCACCCAAGTTTTGCCCTCTCAGTTTTGCTTCTCACTGGCTTGATGAGCCTCCTGCCTAAACGCTTTGAGCAGAAACTGGCAGACAAAGCTCTGCTATTTTCCGAAAAAAATGACCAACTGCTTACCAGCATCAACCACACCCTGAAGGGTTATGGTACACTCTTTGGAGCTGGGCGTTTAAGTGAATTGGTGCGGCGTGTGGGCGCGCCAGAAGCTGCCTACGCCGCTAGCCGAGTGAGCTATCAGCAGACGCTGGGCAAGATGATGGCGACACAAAATGGACTGAGTTTTCTCAGTCAGCTGACCATTTTGGCTCAGGCTGGTCTCCTCTTTGCCTTTAATCAGGTGCCCATCGGTGCAGTGTCCAGCAGCCCCTACTTTGCCTCCATCACCTTTGCTGGCTTGACTGGCTTCTTTGCCAACTGGGCAGAAGTGCGATCGATTGCGCCAATTTTTACGAAGTTCCAGAACATTCCTGAAGCGACCAAATCTGGAGCAGACCAGATAACAACCATGGGCACAGCGCTCACAACCCATGATATACAACTGATGGTCAACGAGCAGCTGATCCTTGACTTTCCTAATATCACGTTAACTAAGGGCAAGCACTACCGCCTGATGGGACCGTCTGGTTCAGGCAAGTCCACACTGCTCATGCTCCTCTCTGGTCGCTTGACCCCGACGACAGGACAGCTAACGATGGATAGCCTACCTGCTAGGACAAGGGCGCTGACCCAACTGACCACCTATGTCCCTCAGGACAGCTTTATCTTCACCGACACCCTCCGCTACAACCTCACACTGGGGCGGACTATCCCTGATGAGCCCCTGCTCGATGGCTTAGTCGCTATCGGTTTGGGGCAATGGCTAGCGCAGCTACCAGATGGGCTGGATAGTCAGATTAGTCAGGAGAGCTTATCAGGCGGACAGGCACAACGGCTGAGCTTTTTACGAGGTGCCCTAGAGGATAAACCGATTTGGTTACTGGACGAAATCACCTCAGCCCTTGACCCAATCAGTCGACAGACCATCAACGCCTATCTTGATAAACAGCAAGACAAAACCATTCTCCTCGTCAGCCATCAGGAGAGCCTCAATAGCTCAGAAAAATGGATTGACCTTGAGATGACCTAGACAAAAAACCGACCTGAACTGGAGCCCTTAAATCCATTCAGGTCGGTTTTTATCATCATTCCACTCTTAAAAGACTAATCGTTAATGTCAGACTATCATTTGATAGAGGAACAAGATTTTCTGCTTTCAACTGTTTTTAAAACAGAAGCACTATATCATGTTCCTGTCTTGGATTTTACAGCAACCAAGGAGTGTGCTCTGACTTAACCGATCACTTCTGTTCCAAAGGCATCCTGTTTAATCTTGCCAGCCTTCATCAGACCACCGAGAGCCTTTTTGAATTGCCCTTTAGAAATACCAAAGGTAGCCTTGATCTCATCTGGACTGGATTTATCATTCAGGGTCATGAACCCGCCCTGTCCCTGCAAGTAAGTCAAGATCATCTGAGCATCATTTTCCAACATCTCAAACGATCGTGGTTTGAGCGAGAGATTGAGCGTGCGGTCAACTTCTCGGAAACCAATGACACGCACCGACAATTCCTCCCCCAGACGCGGTTCTGTAAAACGCTCACTAGGATGGATAAAGCCCAACATGTTATTATCAGGCAGGTAAACAAAGGTGCCTGACAGTTTCAGACGGTAAACAATGGCACTCAACTGCTGATTCTGCATGTTGTCGTAGGCCTTACCAGCTAAGCGTTGGAAAACTTCTTGCTCAGCAGGCAAGGCCCAGAGTCGGTCTTTCTTATCAACAGTCAATGTCACATAAAGCTTGTCGCCTTTTTTAGGCCAGAGTTCTTTGAGCTCAGGTAGGACATCAAGAGACACCACAACTTGCTTATCTGGTAAGCCTGTATCGACAAAGACACCCAAATCCTTACGAACATCAGTCACCTGCCCCCAGCCATAACTGGTCTGGGTTGCTGTCTGCTCTAGGGTCGTCAGGCGATTTTTCTGTGTCATATCCTGATAAGCAAAGCCAGTGATCATCTCACCGAGTTGATGGGACCCTTCCGCCTTTGCTAGCGCATAGGTGACCCCGTCTTTTTGAACAAAATAGTAGTCCTTGTTCTCATCGGTCACCATGGCTGTTATGGTTTTTGCTAATTGTATCGTCATCATGTTCCTTTCTTTGTGTCACATTCCTTTGTCATGGCTAAGCACCTCTGGTCATCAAAAGATTTCTATCAGCCTCTTTTAGACAAGGTTATAGCGCTCTGAGTGCTAAGCTAGCCACCAAACTGCCCAAACTCATACATGGTCTTAAAAGCCTCAAACGATAAGGCATGGTCAAAGGTATAGAGGCGCTCATCAACCTCAATCAGCTCTTGACCAAGACTGATATGGTCTAAAATCTCCTCCAACTTAACAATCTCACGCAAGC
This sequence comes from Streptococcus sp. E29BA, assembly GCF_041807805.1. Taxonomy (NCBI): domain Bacteria; kingdom Bacillati; phylum Bacillota; class Bacilli; order Lactobacillales; family Streptococcaceae; genus Streptococcus; species Streptococcus sp. E29BA. The sequence goes on along the minus strand of NZ_JBGTZA010000005.1, from coordinate 33,279 downwards.
ATCTGGTCAAACGGTGGTTGTCTGCTGTCTGGTAGCTGAGAGCTAAGCTGTTTTCGTACTCTGCTAAGAGCTGGTCAAGAATATCTCGTCTGTCATCATATAAAACCCTTGAATAATCCAGATTCATTTTAGCACGACCGATGATGATCAACTCCGAAAAAGACGAATAATCCGACCGAGGAGGGTCAAATACCATTTCGGTTAATACCCTAGCCAAATAATACCTCATCGTGCTCAATCTCCATGTCTGTCATCATTTTGCAGATCCAACAAGAGCTTCAAGGGCTAGCGCTACTAACATCAGCTAGTCGTCGCAGCACTCGTTAATCTGTCGTCATCTTTATCAAAAATAGCAGAGCGACCAACCTGCCACCCTGCCAAATCTTTTTCTCTCTTCTTAACTAACGGCTTAGATGTCCAACAATTCTTTTTCCTTGTCGGCAATCATCTTGTCGATGTGTTTAACAGCGTCGTCTGTCGCTGCTTGGATATCCTTCTCTAATTTTTTAAGCTCATCTTCAGTGATTTCTTTAGCTTTTTCTTGTTTTTTAGCCTCATCCATGGCATCACGGCGGATGTTGCGGATAGCAACCTTACTGTTTTCACCAACTTTTTTCACTTCCTTGGCCAAGTCACGACGAGTTTCCTCTGTCAAGGCTGGAATGACCAAACGAATAACTGAGCCATCATTGGCTGGGTTGATGCCGAGGTCTGACTCGTTGATGGCACGCTCAACATCTTTCAAGACAGACTTGTCAAAGGGAGTAATCAAGAGCACACGCGCCTCAGGCACAGTGATAGAAGCTAGCTGATTGAGCGGTGTCGGTGCCCCGTAATATTCTACTGAGATGCGGTCCAAGAGACTAGCATTGGCACGACCGGCACGGATACCAGCAAGCTCACGAGAGAGGGACTGGTGAGAGTGTTCAAAACGTTCTTTAGCTTTGGCAATAATTGTCATTGTATTCTCCTTTTTTGATTAGCAACGGTTGGAAACAGTTGTTCCGATATTTTCCCCCAGAACAACACGTTTGATGTTGCCCGGTTCATTGAGGTTAAAGACCACCAAGTCAATGTCATTGTCCATAGACAGGGAGCTAGCGGTCGAATCCATGATTTTCAAGCCTTGCTTGAGGACTTCGATATGGGTTAGCTCGTCAAACTTGATGGCATCAGCGTTTTTACGAGGGTCATCGTTGTAGACACCGTCTACCCCATTTTTCGCCATGAGAATGGCATCCGCTTCAATTTCAGCAGCCCGTAGAGCAGCTGTCGTATCAGTTGAAAAGTACGGAGACCCTGTCCCTGCAGCAAAGATAACAATTCGTCCTTTTTCCAGATGACGAAGGGCACGCCCTCGAATATAGGGTTCAGCCAGTTGTTGCATGTTAATCGCTGTCTGTACTCGAGTATCTACACCGCACTGCTTGAGGCTGTCCGCCATCACCAGCGCATTCATCACTGTCCCAAGCATGCCAGTGTAATCCGCTGATACCCGATCCATACCAGCTGCTGCCGCTGGCTCACCCCGCCAGAGGTTACCGCCACCGATAACCAAAGCAATCTGAATGCCTGATTCTGCTACTTCTTGGATTTCTCTCGCTACGCTCTGAACGGTAGGTAAATCAATACCAACACCACGCTCACCAGCCAGAGCTTCGCCTGATAGCTTAATCAAGACACGATTGTACTTGGGTTGCACCATTTTTAGGTCCTCTTTTCTATTTGCTTCTTATCCTTTCCATTTTACCATATTATCCCTCAATACGGTAGTAGGAAAGTTATTTTTTCACAACCTGGCTTTGGATAAGTTTTTTCGCGCTATTGCCAAGGTAGCCATGTTCAAGCTTGTCATGGCGTCATCACTTGCTGCAATAGCAGACTTGCTAATCCAATACTAAACCAGACCATCGCACCCAATAACATCGGTTTTAGACCTGCACGTTTAATCTGTGCAATGGACAGCTTACTGCCGACAGCAAAGAGGGCCATAGCCATCAACCATTTCGATAGGGGTTGACTAAGGTCTCTCAAGGCATCCGGTATCAGCCCCAAGCTTGTCAGTAAAGAAGCGAGTAAAAACAGGAAAACAAAGGTCGGAAAAACCTGTCTCAGTTGGCGTGTTCTGCCGCTCTGTCCTTTTTCAAAACGTCGAAAAGCAAAAAAGACACAGGCTGGTAAAATCAATAGTGTTCGCGCTAATTTGACCACCACTGCCACATCGCCTGCCACCTGACCATAGCTATAACCTGCGGCAACAACAGAGGAAGTATCATTGATAGCTGTGCCTGCCCAAATACCGAAGGTTTGCTGACTGAGGTCGAGGGCTTGCCCAAGAGCAGGAAAAATCAATAGCCCCAGCAAATTAAACAAAAACACTGTCGATAGAGCGAGGACGATGTCGTCCTCTTCAGCGTCAAGGATAGGTGCTGCTGACGCAATAGCTGATCCTCCGCAGATTGCCGTCCCAAAAGCAATCAACAAGGTCAGATTGTGACTAAGCTTTAATTGTCTTCCCAAAACCAGCGCAACAGCAAAGGCGAGAAAGAGAAGGGGGATACTTAATTGAAACGACCACAGACCTAGGGACTTTATATCTGCAAAGGACAGTCGGAATCCTAGCAAAATAATACTGTACTGGAGACCAAGTTTACTGGCTAACCCTAGCCCAGAGCTCAAGTGTTTCTCCTGTCTCAGTAGACCTGACAAGCTAAGCCCCAGTGCCAGAGAGAGGATGCTACTATCTACCAGAGGTAGAAATGAACTCAGCCAAATAGCAAAGATGCCGGCGAGCCCTGATACCATTAGTCCCGAGAGGTGTTGACGCATGTTTTCTCCCTTCTTGCACACAAAACCCCTCGCCAGAAGGCAAGGGGCACTAGATGATATTCCCTACCGGAATCGAACCGATAACTACTTCTTAGGAGGAAGGTGTTATATCCATTTAACTAAGGGAACCTTGCCTTGTTATTGTACCGTGATTTGACAAAAATTGCAAGCATCATCTAATCAGCACTCTGCCTCTGCCAACTGACGGTACTTGTCCATCTTCTCTTTGAAAAGTTCGCCATTGGTCGGCGGGGTAAAGCTGATGGCATTGGCGCCTGCGGCAATGGTCTCTAGAATACTCTCTCGGCTCTGACCGCCCGTTGCGATAATCGGAAGGTCTGGGTATTGCTCACGAATCTTTCTAACAATCATTGCGGTTTTAGCTCCTCCGCTAACATTAACGATATCAACACCAGCTTTCAGACGTGATGGCAAATCAGAATGCTCTGAAACCAAGGTATAGATAATCGGAATGTCAATACGATTGTTAATCTTTTTAATCGTGTCACTATCGGTCGGAGCATTAACCACCACAGCCATCGCTCCTTCAGACTCCGCAAACAAACTCATATTCGCCGATCGGTCACCTGTCGTTAAACCACCGCCAACACCTGCAAAAACAGGAACAGAGGCAACTAACATGACACTTTTTAAGATAGCTGGGTGTGGTGTAAATGGATAAACCACCAAAATGGCATCCGCATTATTATTGGCGATAACTGCCACGTCTGTGGAAAATAAAACAGATTTAATCACACGCCCATAAATAGAAATGCCGCTACAAGTTGCAATCTCTTTGGGAATTTGAACAATCTCACGTCGCAAATTGGACATCACCGCTGGAATATGTTTTTCTGTCATCGTTATCCTTTATAATTGATGTTACTCTGTTCGTAAGAAGCCAAAACTCTCGAACGGTTTCAAGCGAAAGATGAGGACACCCTTGATGTCCTGACGAGCAATCGGACCAAACTCTCTGCTATCGGTCATCTCTTGACGATTGTCGTTCAAGACAAAGTACTGCCCCTTAGGCACTGTAGCATCTGGGTCATCCAGTAAAATTGCCAAGCTGAAATCTGGCGTAAAGGGCATCTCATGACCTGTTTTTGACAGGTAAGCCCGTTTCATCTCCTCGATATAGGGCTGTTCAACCACTTCCTGATTACGGTATAAAATATCCTCAACAGACATCAGCTGATCGCCTGCCTGCCCTATGACACGCCCGATGTGAGTCTCGTTGTCGACTTCATAAATCACAAGGTTGCCATAATCAGGTGTCTCTCGTCGTGAAAACAAGACCTGATCACCTGTGTTAAGGAAAGAATTGCTATCTCTCTCCTGAATCGTATAAGTCCCAAAGACAAAAGACTGAAGCCCGACAAAAACAAGAATGACTGTTACAATCAACAATATCCCTGCAATAAAATCACGTTTTACCATAGTTTTATTTTACCACATTTTCAGAAAATCATAAAGCTAATCCAGCAAAAATCACTAGGACGACATCAAAACGGCAACGATAACCGTTTGACTCACTTCGTATCTCCTAACTACCAGATAAACAATCTCTGTCTATTGCTCGTTTGACAGTTAAAGAGACCTAGCCAATATTTTCTCATGACTACACAGAAAAAAGGCAAGGAACTTGGCAACAGCTCCTTGCCCTGTGTTTATGATGATTTCTGTTCTTGTTCTAGTGATTGTTGAAAGGACATGGATAAGACTAGACCGACTCCGATTAAATTTGTAACTAGAGAAGACCCCCCTTGAGAGATGAACGGCAAGGGAATACCTGTTAGGGGAAGAAGACCGATTGCTGCTCCGATATTTTCAAAAATATGAAAGAGAATCATCATAATGAAGCCGGACGAAATATAGACATAAAACCGATTATTAGAAACCAGCGTGATTTTTAACATGCGATAAATCAATAGCAGATAAAGAATCAAAAGCAGACTAGAGCCGATAAACCCAAAATTCTCTGCGATAACCGTAAAAATCATGTCACTCTCCCGGACAGGAATATTTAGGTCAATCACGTTAAATCCTTTCCCAGTCAAGCCACCACTACCGATTGCAATCATGCTCTGGGTTTGCTGGTACGAAATGCCTTCAGCATAAGCAAAAGGATCTAGCCAAGCCGAAATTCGGTTAATCTGATAGGTATCCATTCCCAAGTTAAAAAAGAAATCCTTGCCCCACGATTGTGTAAATACCCATAAAAAACCTGCAATTCCCGCAGCAAATCCTCCGACAACAGGTAAAATAAGCCGCCAACTGACCCCTGATAAGAGAATGATACCGGACAAAATTGCCAGAAAGACAAGAGATGTGCCTAAATCCTTCTGAAGACCTAACAAGATAAACACAGGAACCGTTAATAACCCGTATAGACCCAGCAATTTCAAGTCCCTTGCAATAGATACCTGAGGAAACTGCTCTTGATACCACACAGTCACAACCGCCAAGATTAAAATATAGGCGATTTTCATAAACTCAGATGGCTGAAATAAAGTCGCACCACCAAGGGTCACCCAGTTTTTAGCACCCGTTGACGAAACCAGCCCCGCATCAAAGTAAATCAGGGGCAAGACCATCAACCCTAGCCCTAACACATAGAGCAGGGGACTGACCTTCCAGAGAAATGATTTGCTAAAGAGCATGACCACCAAAGCCATCAGTAGACCGATAGCTGTCCAAGCGAGTTGCTGAATCATCACAATCCCCACACGGTCTGGATAATCATGACTTGTCGCGATAAAAACTGAAAAAAAACCTGTCAATAGCAGGAAAAAGACTGGCAACAGCAGGACATAATCAATGTGTCTCTCAATAGAGGAAATCGTCTTGAACATTACAGGTCACTTTCTAAGAAATGGCAGTTTGTGAAAATTATCAATTAGGTTTTCAACATCAGACTTAGACTTAACTCTTTTAATACCAGTCTATCTGATGGCTAATCTGATCTAAAACTCCCAGTCATGGCGAAGAATTTAATCACATAGGACTATTGTGGTCCTAAACACCTTAGGTAACAGGGAGCGATTACTCCTACCATTATAGCAAAAAAGGGAAAATAAAAACAGCTAAAAAGCTGCTTTATTCTGGTAACTATACGACTAATACCATCAACAAGTGAAGTCGCAAAGCTGTCACTACTCATGCTGTCACAACAAACAGACTACAACCAGTCTCTTGGTGGCTAGTTTTTTAGACATCTCTTACGATGTTTTGGTTTTTAATCCCCAACTGTACTGTCCACCTCTCGCTCATAGGTGAGGTTATTGGGACGTTGAGAATCGTACCAGCTAGGAATTTCTCCTTGGCAGACGAAGCCCATCCGCTCATAAAAAGGGATACCCATCTGGTTGTTTTTAGCAACGGTGACTTGTTGGCGGTTAATCCCGTAAGTCGCCTTCTGGTGGTCGGTCAGAAAATTAACGAGAGCACGTCCCAATCCCTTACCCTTGTGCTCTGGGTGAACATAGAGGACATAGATATGCCCAAAATTACCCTCACTGACACCGCCACCGATAGCCCCTAAGATGTGACCGTCTAGCTCAGCGACCATGTAGCCGTGCCAGTGCTGATCACTGGTTGAGCATTCTTTGGTCACTCGGTCGAGGTTGTAAAAGTCAGCGATCACCTGCTCGATATACCCTGGAGGATTCAAGTCCTTATAGGTCACACGCCAAGCGGCCGAACAGATAGCACAAATGGTAGCTGCGTCAGCTGGTGTTGCAAAACGGGTGGTGATGGTCATCTTAATTCTCCTTTTCTGATAGAGATGACTGTTTCGGCGTCGCCAAGTCTTCTAAAAAATCAATCAAGAGGGAAAAAAGCCCACTCAAGCTGACTGTTAGTCCGATACCCCAGATGAGCTTGGTCAGAGATGCGGTGCGCAAGCCATCAAACAAGAGCGTCCCAAGCCCTCCAGCATTGATGGTCGCCCCAATGGTCGCCATAGCGATGATGGAGGTCGCTGCTAGCTTAATGCCTGCAAAGAGAGCAGGTACGGCTAAGGGTAGCTGAACAGCCACTAACAACTGTCCCTCCGTCATGCCCATGCCGCGTCCCGCCTCCAAAAGAGCTGAGTCAATCTCGATCAAGCCCGATAAAAAGCTCCGCACCAAGATATACTGGGCATAGAGGGTCAAAACGATAACCGTGGTGGTCTGCCCTAGACCTGTCAAGGGAATCAGCAGGGCAAAAAAGGCAAATGAGGGCACCGCATACAAGACAGACAAGAGATAGACGGATACTTGCTGCAAGCGTGGAAAGCGCCAGAGGAGCAGGGTTAACCCAATTCCAAAAACCAAGGCAAATCCCAGAGCCAGCAAGGTCAATTGGAGGTGTTCCAAGACCAAGCGAAAAAGCGCCTCACGATGGCTGAGTGCGTACTCCATCAGGTCAATCCTCCTACTAGCCTGTCCTGCCGCTGAACCGTTTCGAGCAGGGATTTGACAAAATCCGTCCGAGGGGAAGCAATAATCTCCTGCGGACGATCAAACTGCACCAACCGCCCCTGGTCCATGACCATGACACGGTCGCCCAGATAGAGAGCCTCATGGATATCATGGGTGATGAGAACAAAGGCCTTGTCAGCCAAGGACTGGTGGAGAGTCTTGAGCTGGTCTTGCAGGTGATGGCGGGTGATGGCGTCCACCGCCCCAAAGGGCTCATCAAATAACACCATCTGCGGATCAGCAGCTAGTGCTCTGGCTACTCCGACCCGCTGCTGCTGTCCACCAGAGAGTTCCTTGGGGTAGCGATGGGCAAAGTCTCTGGCAGGGAGCTGCACCATGGTCAGCAACTCCTCCACACGCTGGTCAATCCGCTCGTTTTCCCAGCCCAAGAGTTTAGGGACAGTGGCGATATTGTCTCGGACGGTCAGGTGGGGAAAGAGCCCAATCTGCTGAACCACATAGCCAATTTGCCGACGGAGGGCAACAGGATCGGTCGCCGACAAAGGCTGACCATCTAACAAAATCTGCCCTGTATCTGGCTCTAAGAGGCGGTTCATGAGCTTGAGCGTCGTCGTTTTCCCAGATCCTGATGTCCCTAAAATGGTAATAAACTCACCCTTAGAGAGGGTAAAGGTCAGATCGGACAAGACTGGGGTATCGCCGTAGGTTTTCCCCACCCCCTCAAAGGTCACTAATGCTTGCGTCATCTGGTCTCCTTAGTTTGCGATGCTCTTGTAGAAGTCTTTGGCAACAGCCGTATAATCCTTACCGTCAACATCGACTTGAGCGTTGAGTTCGGTGACTTTTTCAGTCGTTAATTGGCTGGAAATCGTGTTCAAGGCTGTCGCAAGGTTTGGCTCTTTCTCAAGCAAGTCGCTCTGGGCAACAGGAGCGATGTTGTAAGGTGGCCAGAAGGCCTTGTCATCTTCCAGCAGGGTAAACTCATCTGTCTGAATGAGCTGACCTTCTGTAGTATAGGCTGGCGTCACATCTGCTTCGTCGTTTTTCAGCACGCTGTATTTCAGGCTGTTGTCGTAGACCTTGGAAGATTTCCAGTTAAACTCACCGTAAGCCGTCTTCAAGCCTGCCAAGCCGTCTTCACGCTGGTCAAATTCCCCTTGGGACGCAAAGCGGAGTTCGCTCGCATGTTGTTGCAGGTCAGAGATGGTCTTGATGCCCAACTGCTTCGCCACGGCTGTCCGAATGACCAAGCCCTGACTGTCTGTCGCTTGGGCGTAGTCTAACCACGTCAGCTTAAAGTCTTTGGCATAGGCGGTTTTAACCGTCTGATAGACCTGCTCAGGGTCGGTTTCCAATGGCAACTTCAAAATAGCCAACAGACCTGTCCCTGTGTACTCTGGGTAGAGGTCGATTTCCTTATTGGTCAAGGACGTATGCACCAAAGAGCTGGCGATGTTAAACTTGCGCTCAACGGTGTAGCCTTCATCTTCCAAGGCTAGAGCATAGAGCTCTGCAACGATGAGGTTTTCTGTGAAATCTTTTGAACCAATCCGCACGACTGGTTTGTCACCAGCTGCAGGTGCGCTCTGCTTTTGCCCAAAGAGGGCAAATAATCCTAAACCAGCTAGGACAAGGAGGGCTAACAGGCCTCCGAGGCGTTTTTTGTTTGTCATGTTTAACTCCTTTTTAGTGGGTTTGTTTGATGTGATGAATGAGCCCATCAAGGCTCAACATGGCAATGAGCGAGAGCAGGGCAACGGAGCCACCGCCCAAGAGTAAGAGATCGTAGCGATAGAGCCCCAACCCTGTGAAAATCAGAGTGCCCAGTCCTCCTGCTCCGATGTAGGTGGCTAGGCTAGCGGAGGCGATGATTTCCACTAGAGCCAACTTGAGCCCGGTCAAGAGATGGGGAAGGGCTAGTGGAAAAGCGACCTTGAGCAAGACCTGCCTGTCGGTCATCCCCAGCCCCTTGCCGACTTCTTTCAAACTCTCTGGGACTTGCACCAAGCCGACCAAGGTTTGTAGGATAATGGGCGGTAAGCCCAGCAGGACAAGGGCGATAAGGGCTGGCATTTGCCCAACACCGATGAGGGGAATGAGGAAGAACAGCACACCCAGCGAGGGAATGACCCGCAGACCACCAGACAGGCCTGTGATGGCTTGCCGGAGTTTGGAGCGCTGGTAAGCCAGGTAACCCAAGTAGGTCCCAAAAACCAGAGCGATTCCCAGAGCCAGAAGGCTAATCCAGATATGCTCCCAAAGATAGGTCAGGTATTGGTGGCTGTTGTGTGCTAGGTAATCAACCAGTCTAGTCCACATGAGCAACCTCCTCGTCGTCCTTGTCTTTTCTATCCAAACCTCGTCTCAGGTTATCCAAAATCCGCTTTTGGTAGCTGATAAAGGTGGTCACCTCTTCCTCACTAAATCCCTCGTAAAAGATGATTGACAAGCACTCGCTAACCCGCTTTCCGATGACTTCTTGCCCCCAGCCCTTATCCGTCAGGTGCCAGATTTTTTTTCTCTTGTCATTGGGACAGGGCTGTGGCACAATCAAGCCTTGCTCCTCCAAACGTTTGAGCATAGAGGTTAAGGTATTGTTGGCAAGCCCTGTGTGAATGGCAATATCTGTCGCAGTTCCTCTCCCACCATGTAACCAAAGACAGTGGAGAATCTTCCCTTGTTCTCCCGTGTAAAGTGCCTCTGGCTCCTGTGCCAGCAAGTGCTGAAACAGACGACCATTCAAGAGGCTAATGTGGGTCGCGCGATAGCCCCCTTGTTCTTTTGTCATAGGAGCTCCTTTCTTTTTTATTTCTATATAGAACAATGATAATTCTAGCATCTCCTTTTTTCTTTGTCAACTATTTCGATATGGAAATACTATATTCCACAAAAAAAGAGCAGGATTTTCTGCTCTCTGGTATTATCACGCTTTAATACCGTGGACGAATCACACCTGTCACGGTTGCTTTTGTCGCTTCATAATCACCATCAACGACGACCTTGATAATGCGCTTGGCCTCTTCTTCTGGTGCTGCAACAAGGGGCAAGCGAAGCGGTCCGACATCAAAGCCCAAATAGTTCAGCACCGCCTTAACAGGAGCAGGGCTCGGATAGCTAAAGAGAGCGTTGACTTTAGGGATAAACTGGCGCTGAATAGCTGCAGCAGCCTTGATGTCGCTCCGCTCAATAGCTTCAAACATGGCGTGCATCTCGTCACCATTAGTGTGAGAGGCTACCGAAATTACCCCATCTGCTCCCAAATTCATGGCATGGAAGGCATCGCCATCTTCTCCTGTATAGATGAGAAAATCATCTGGACGGTGCTCAATCAGATAGGCAATGTTAGCAAGGGTTGTACACTCCTTGACTCCGATGATATTGGGATGTTCTGCCAAGCGAAGCATGGTCTCAGGCGTCAACTCCACCACGACTCGTCCTGGGATATTATACAGAATAATCGGCAGGTCAGACGCGTCCGCAATGGCCTTGAAATGCTGGTAAAGCCCCTCTTGAGATGGCTTATTATAGTAAGGAACAATGGCAAGGCCCGCCGCAAAACCACCAAATTTAGCCACTTCCTTGGCAAACTCGATGGAATCCCGCGTATCATTGGTTCCAATCCCTGCAATCAAGGACACTCTGCCCTTAACAATAGCTTGCACAACTTTGAAAATCTCTAGCTCTTCCTCATGGGTCAGGGTCGGACTTTCTGCCGTCGTCCCTGCCAGCAAGATGGCATCTGTATGGTGCGCCAGCAAGTGTTCAATCAGAGCTGGGAAAGCCTCAAAATTGATGGTACCATCTTCATGAAAAGGCGTGACCAAGGCTGTGATGATTTTAGCCTGTCGTAGTTGCTCGATGGACATAAGAATTCCTTTCTAACGATGCTACTGATTCGAGATGACTGACGATTTTGCCAGCCATCTCATCACTCTACTTCAACTCAAATACGAGCTCGTCCGTTTTTCTCACCAAACCACGCTCGTGAAGGGTCTCAGCGATTTGAACAGAATTCCAAGCAGCACCTTTGAGGAGATTGTCAGATACCACCCACATGTGAATGCCATTTTCCTTGTCCAAATCCTTACGAATACGACCAACAAAGGTATCACGGCTACCGACCGCATTGATGGCTTGTGGGTAGATTTGGTTTGCAATATCATCTTCTAAAACAGCACCTGGGAAGCTCGCAATCGCTGCTTTTACCGCTTCAATGTCTGCGACTTCCTTGGTTTCGATGTAGACAGATTCAGAGTGGGCAGAGAGAACTGGAATCCGCACACAGGTCGCAGAAACAGCAATGCTGTCATCTTCCATGATTTTCTTGGTTTCCTTGGTCATCTTCATCTCTTCATAGGTGTAGGCATTGTCCGTGAAGAGGTCGATTTGTGGCAGTGCATTAAAGCCAATAGGGTAGTGCTTCTTATCGCCACCTGAAGGAAGGATGTTTGCTTCTACCTCTTTTGGTGCCACGCCGTCATTCAACACCGCACGCAACTGCGCCTGTGTTTCCAAGATAGCTCCCATACCTGCCCCAGAGACCGCTTGGTAGGTTGACACGATGATGCGTTCCAAGCCCCACTGCTGACGGACAGGCTCCAGTGCCACCATCATCTGGATGGTGGAGCAGTTTGGACAAGCGATAATGCCTTTGTGGTCATCCATGGCATGGGCATTGACCTCTGGAACAACCAAAGGCACATCTGGATTCATACGGAAGTAAGAGGTGTTGTCCACCACTACAGCACCTGCTTTCACCGCATAAGGTGCAAACTTAGCCGATGTCGACCCACCAGCTGAAAAGAGGGCAATATCAACGCCTTCAAAACTATCTTCTGTGGTCAACTCGACCGTCACCTCTTGTCCCTTATAAGTCAAGGTCTTACCAGCAGAATGAGCTGACGACAGCAACTTAATTTGGTCAATCGAAAGCGTGCTCTCCTCCAACATCTTAATCATCTGTGTTCCAACGGCGCCTGTCGCACCAACAACGGCAACTGTATAGCCCATGTCTTTACCTCTTTTTTCTACAGGTTAGTAAAAATTTTATCCGTTATCTTTTTTAGATAATTTTATTTCCAGCAGTCTTTGCTGATACGCCTAATTATACTATTTTTCTTTAACAATGAAAAGAGATTATTTTTGCAAATCACTCAATTATTCACTTTTTGCTAATTTTCTGAAAAAAATTTAAATAATCTCTTGCAGAATATAAAAAAATGTGCGATAATTCATCTTACCTGACTTTAAGATTTTTTTCAGGAAATTATGTTTAGGAGGTTTGATGATGAGTCGTCAAATGACATCAAAAGTTAGGCTATTAGGCCCTACCTTGCTTACTGCCTTGGTAGCCTTTAGTCTGAATAGCTACTCAGTAGCTGCTAATGATGATGTGACTATTGCTTCTACTAGCCCAGCCATCACAGCTGTTTCTGACAGCACTACAGCTGAAACGGCTACCAGCTCTGCGATTTCACCAGAGCCACAAGCAAGCACCACGTCATCAGAGAGCAATCAGCCAAACTTTGCTCTTGCTGAGCTTTATGCTAAAACAGAAGCCGAGACCCTATCTGTTGAAAGCAATGCTATTATCAATGTCCAGCCTGTCTGGGAAGAAAACATCAAGGGGCAAGGCATGGTCGTTGCTGTTATCGACTCAGGGCTTGACGTTGAGCACAATGCCTTGACCCTTAGCGATATTTCCACTGCTAAATTCAAGAGCGAAGAGGAAATGGAGGCCAAGAAAGCTGAAGCTGGTATCAACTACGGTCAATGGTACAACGACAAGGTTGTTTTTGGCTACAACTATACTGACAGCAATACCGAACTAAAAGAAAGCGATGTGCGTTCTCACGGTATGCACGTTTCTGGTATCTCAGTGGGTAATCCGACTCAAACGGATAGCAGTGGTACACGCATCGTTGGGGTTGCCCCAGAAGCCCAGTTGATGTTTATGCGGGTCTTTTCTGATACTCGTGGCGGGGGTACAGCTCCGTTTCTCTACGCTCGTGCTATCGAAGATGCCGTTAAACTCGGTGCTGACTCAATCAACCTCAGTCTGGGGTCACCAAACGGCTCCCTGATTGATGTTGGCGACCACATCACGCGTGCCATTGATGATGCTCGTAAAAAAGGGGTTACCGTTGTCATTGCAGCAGGTAACGATACGGTATTTGGGGACGGTAAATCCTTGCCTTACGCCGATAACCCTGACTATGCTGTTGTTGCAACACCAGCCACAGCCCGAGATGGTATTGCGGTCGCTTCTTATAACAACACCCACCTCACTCGTGAAGTTGCCACCATTCTCGGTATGGAAGATAATGCTGAGCTCAACTTTGGTAAGGTCAACTTTACCAAGGGGTCAAACAGTAAAAAAGAGTTCGCTGAAAATGTAGCCTATGACTACCTCTATGTTGGACTAGGTAAAACCGAAGACTTTGAAGGACAGGACTTAACTGGCAGAATCGCCCTCATCAAACGTGGTGAAATCAGCTTTGCTGACAAGGTAGCCAATGCTAAAAAAGCTGGAGCTATCGGTGCTGTGGTCTTCAACAACGTGACCCAAACACTGGACTTCACCATGAACATCCCTGGACCTGAAACAGCGCTTTACCCATCAATTTTTATCCCTATCCAATTCGGTGAAGAGTTAGCTAAAGAGTCAGGCACAGGCAAGTACAAGTTCCAGTTCAACAAAGCCTACGAAACGGTGGTCAATCCTGAAGCTGGAAAAATGTCTGACTTTACCAGCTGGGGCTTGTCTGCTGATGGTGAATTAAAACCTGATGTCTCTGCACCAGGTGGAGCGATTTACTCTGCCATTAACAACAATGGTTATGCAAGCATGGACGGTACCAGCATGGCATCGCCACATATCGCTGGTGTTATTGTCCTCATGAAACAGGCTCTTCAGAAAAAATACCCTGATTTAAGCCCTGAGGATCTGCAAATTCGTATCAAACAGCTTTTGATGAGCACTGCTCTGCCACACTTTAACACTGATACTCAGGCCTATACTTCTCCTCGTCAACAAGGTGCTGGTATCGCAGATACCCACAAGGCTATTCACTCTGACCTTTACTTGACAGGCGACGATGACCTGACCAGCATCGTTCTGGGGAATGTTGATGACAGCTTTACTTTTAATGTGCGTCTGTATAACACCTCAAACAGCGACAAGACCCTCAACTACATCACTCACCTGAATACTGATGAGATTGTTGACGGTCGCGTCACCCTCAAACCACGTGAACTGAACCAAACAACCGGAACGGTCACAGTAGCTGCCAACAGCAGTGTCTTGATTCCGATTACTGTGGACAGCTCAGCCTTTACAGAAGAGCTCAGCAAACTCATGGTCAATGGTTATTTCCTTGAGGGCTTTGTGCGCTTTGTCAACCCTGTTGACGGCGGTGATGAGGTCAGCATTCCTTTTGTTGGTTTCAAGGGAGCATTTGAAAACCTAGCTGTTATCGAAAAACCAATCGGTGAATTTGACTTTAATAACGGTGACCTGCCGTTCTACTATCCTGAACGCAAAGAAGGCTCAAAAATAGACGAGCTGAATTTCACTGAAAGCGAAGAGTACACCACACTCTTGACATCAGAATCCGAATGGGACCACAATAAGGGGATCTACACGCCAGAAACACCGATTATTGCTGGAACTTACTTAGATAGTGACGGCAAGTATATCCTCTACCGTGATGAAACAGGTAAGCCATACTACATTATTTCACCAAACGGTGATAATAACCGTGATGCTGTCATGCTACGTGCTGTCATGCTACGGAACTTTACAGATGTTACTGCAGCTGTTTATCGCGACGAAGACATCGACCGTACTAATCCTGTTTGGGTCAGCGAGAATAGCCTAGCAGGAACTAAAAACTACTACGGCGGCAAACCTGCCAACTCCAAATCAACTATTCTTGATAACACGCTTTGGGCTGGTAAAGACAATAACGGCAAGGTTCTTCCAGATGGTAAATATGTCTACGTCGTAACTTATCGTCCAACCGTTCCTGGTGCAAAATCTCAGGAAATAAGCTTTAACATCTTGATTGATACCTCACGCCCTGCCATTACCACTGCTTCAATCTACGATGAAGACGCGCGTACTTTCAAACCACGTCCAGGTATTGCATGGGGAGCAACCGAGATTTATCGTGAAACCCTCTACTATAATGTCAATGCCGAGGATTACAAGGAAGTCCTCAAAAATGGTCGTGAAGTAACGCGGTCAAACACCGTCCGTATCTACATCAAGCCAGATGAAAACGGCGTTTACACCCTGCCGACACACGACATCAACGGAAAAGAACTCCGCATCACTGATTTCTGGTACCGCATCGAAAACCGTGCAGGAAACTCTTGGTCGGCTGTCCTACCAGAGATTGTCCAAGGTGGAACAGAAAGCGGATTAGTCCGTCTGGGTATCTCAAATCCAGAAACACAGCAATTGATTGAAGCAGATTTCCGCTACATTATCCGTGATTCAGAAGGCAACGATGTTACTGCTGAAACAACCTCTGTCAACCCTGCCGAACCTTTCCACAGCCTCCCATTTGGAGACTACACTGTTGAATTGATTCTTCACGATGAAGATGAAGCCTATTTGATTGATGAACGCATCAAATCCTTCACCGTTGATGAAGAACATTCATTGGTTGGTGTCTACTTCAAGGCAACACCACTGTCTCGCACAAGTTTCGCAGTGGACTTTGACACCATTCCACCAGTAGGGACTAAAGTTTACCTCGTTGACAGCAAGGGCAAACGCACCGAGCTCCCTCAAGGTCGTTACACCAAGGACATCTTTGAGAAGAAAATCGTCTCTGGTGATTACACCATTAGCATCGAGTTACCAGCAGGCTACCAGGCTGTCGACCTCTCAAGTGGTGAGCCTATCGTTATTGAGAACCTCACCTACACCATCGCAGGTGATAAACTGACTGTTAAAAATCTGTCCCTCCAAGCTAAAGGTAATTTGGAAAATGGAGGAGCAGCAGAAACTGCTGACGACTTGCCTGCCTTTGACCCCAATGCTGACCTAGATAATGATGGTTTCTCTAACCAAGAGGAACTGACTCTGGGAACAGATCCTGCCGATGCTACATCTTATCCTCAAACAGCCAAAGGTGACCAAGAAAATGGAGGAGCAGCAGAAACTGCTGACGACTTACCAGCCTTTGACCTCAATGCTGACCATGATGGGGATGGCTTCACTACAGCAGAAGAAATGGCAGCAGGCACCGATCCGTTCCACGCAGGTACTTACCCACAAACCTCAACTGGTGACAATGCCAACAACGGTTATCCAAATCTTAACGACGATAAACCAGTCTTTGATTTAGAAGCTGACTATGATGGGGATGGCTTCACAAACCGCCAAGAACTGGATGCTAACACCAATCCATTGGATAAGAACAGTTTCCCTGTCAAGAATGAGGAACCTGCTACACCTCCTACCAATCAGGACGAAAATAAAGAAACACCTGATAACCAGAAGGATAAAGATAAGGAAACATCTGATGTTCAGGGTGGCAAAGATACCTCAACACCAGATCATCCTAAGGACAAACTTGCTGACCAGCTGGTTAATACTGACAGGCAAGTCTTCGTTAACCCAGCTGCTCCTGCTCCCCGTCCAGCAGCTACAAGCAATCTAGCAACTTATGCAGCAGCTACTTCTCACAAAGCCAGTCTGCCAGAGACAGGTGACCAGACAAGTGTCTTGACACTTATCGGTGCTAGCATGACCGCTCTTGCAGCCTACTACTTGACTCGTCGCAAGAAAAACTAAGGCTCTCTTATGACTCAAAATCCCTCGACCTGATAATCGAGGGATTTTTTGATACCCGAATAAAACCAAGACCAGCCTAGAAGAGTATACAGCTAGGCAAGGGAGCTTTATAAGCTACAACTCCTGTTGCGCTTCTTAGACACAAAAAATCCCCCACAAAGGGGGAAAGGGCATCTCAAACGAGATGAGATCAGTTGGTTCACACAACTCATCAAGGTCGGCTCCTGCCTTTATGACCTCCCTAGCGTAAATTTGGTCAGTGACCAAATTCGGCTCATCGCATATTTTTATTCTAACTCATTTGTGTCATTTTGTAAAGGCCTGTGTTCTACTGGTTGAAAAAACTCGGTAACAGCTCTTTGTAGCCCATCAGGTGAGGCTGTCTTTAGTCGTTGCTGGCAGACTCTAACAGGATAAAATGGCTTACCATCCAGTATCAGAACCATGTCCAAATCATCTTCTGAGACTTCATCGCTCAGTTCCCATTTGCCACCATAGTTAGCAATCAAGGTTTCACCTAGATAGGCCGCAACAGCAAATAAAATAATCCCACCATCTGGTCGTCTAAGAACTCCGCCTTCCTGCTTCTCCGTTTCAAAGAAGTCATCCAATGCTGCGATGCTTGATAAGCTAAAGTCAGCCAGATAACCAGAAGCTGTCAGATTGTCTACCGTCCACTCGATGGCTTCTGGCAAATCATCTACCAAAGTTGACTGGGAACTTTGCGCAGTTTTAGCTTTAAATGCTTGAAAAATTTTCTTAAACATAAGATCTCCTTATAACTCCTTAGTTACAATAGCGGTGCAACGACTTTAGCGAATACACCTGTTAATTTCATAAGAATCGGTAATTGTGACAGCTCATCTGGTGTCACACGGTGGCAAAGTAGCAGAGTTTGTTGAAAATCTGCTTCAACAGCTGCGACTGCTGGTGAACGGTAGAGATAAGTTGCGCACTCAAAGTGATGGTAGAGGCTACGATAATCAAGGTTTATGGTGCCAACAACAGCCTTAACACCGTCTGCTACAAAGACCTTAGAGTGATTAAATCCTGGCGTGTACTCGTAAATCTCCACTCCTGATTCCATGAGAATTTTGTAATAGGTTTTTGCCAGAGCATAAGGAATTTTTTTATCCGGAATCCCTGGCATCATGAGCTTGACATCAACTCCTCGCTCCGCAGCAAAGCGAATAGCATGTTCTAATTCGCTGCTCAAAATCAGATATGGTGTCATGATATGGACGTATTCTCTCGCATGGTTTAACATGTCAATGTAGACATTTTCACCAACATTATCACGATCAAGAGGAGAATCCCCGTATGGTATCACATAACCATCAGCCTTGTTAACTGGTTGGGATAAGCCGATATAAGGCGCAAGCGATTCATCGCTTCCCATGCTTGTCCACATCTGTAGGAACAGCACCGTAAAACTATCAACAGCAGGACCTTTTAAGAGGACACCTGCATCCTTCCAATGCCCAAAACGCTCGATTTCATTGATGTATTCATCTGCTAGGTTGGCACCACCGTTAAAAGCCACCTGTCCATCAATGACTAAAATCTTACGATGATCCCGATAGTTGTAGTAGGTCGATAGAAAGGGCGTAATGGGAGCAAAAGCCCTCGCTTGTATGCCTAATTTGCCCAAACGCTCAGTGTAATCGAAGGACAGGCGAGACAGCTCGTTCATCCCATCGTAGAGCACTCGGATTTCGACCCCTTCACTAGCTTTTTGCTTTAAAATGGCTAGAATTTCGCCCCACATCAGCCCTTCATCAATGATAAAGTACTCCAAAAAGATGAACTGTTTAGCCTTGAGCATTTCTTCTTTCATCTTGGCAAAAAAGCTCTCACCTGTCGGCAAGTAGGTGACCGATGTCCCTTTATAAACAGGAAACTTATTATCGCTACGTCTCAAATATTCGACAAGATTATAAGCTGTGCTGTGCTGTGTACTGAGCTCTTGGACAACCTCCTCGTCCTGCTTTAAAAGATTTGAGCTATTTAAAATAACCTCTTTCAAACGTCTCCTCAAGGTTCGATAACCCAAATCCTGCTTGGTATATAATAGAAACAAGGAACCAAGTAGTGGAGCCAGCATAATCATCACTAACCAGGTAATTTTTGAAGTCGTATCCATACGGCTGTTGACCAGATAAAGGACACTGGCAACCGTGATAACAGCCTCAAAAATTTGAAAGAATACCCGATACTCTCCCAATAACCAACCAAAAGAAATGGAGATTAGCCATAATTGCAAAAGGATTAAGATAAAAACAATCGTCGCTCGGCTAAATACCGCACTGAAGAGCTTATCCTTTTTTAACAAGCGAATGGCTTTTAACTTGACTTTGCGCTTTTTCTCTTCCATATCATCTCCCTAACGTAAGCCTAATTCAGCTAAACGCTGCTTATAAGCCTCAAAATCAATCAGTAGACCTAAACCACCATACAGGTCATACTCATCTATCCAGTCTCCCTGCTCAGGAATACTCATCCGTTCAATGCCCTTTTGACTTGCCGTCAAGCCAGAAAGCCCATTAGATAGGATGAAAGGAAATGATATATTGGTCGAGGTTAATGCGTAAATTTTTCCCAGAGCCTCAGAGCCTGTAAAGAGCTTGGTCGGGTCTTTTATCTGGGATAGGACAGCCTGCATAACTTCCTGTTGGCGACGCGTTCGACCATTATCTCCTTCGTCATCACTTCTGAAACGCGCATAGTTAAGCAACGTTTTACCATCCATCCGTTGAGGACCAACCTGAATCGTTTGATAAAGGCTACCGCCAGAAGCAAAGCCCAAGTCATCCGGCACATCAACAGCACCAACAACCTCACCATTCACAGTTGAAAACTTTGCATCCATCTCTACACCATTAGGAAAGAGGGTGTCAACTGCCAGAGCAAAGGTTTCAAAGTCAATCATGATGTAATATTCAATAGTGATGTCAAAGTTATTTTTCAAGACTTGACGCACATATTCCGCCCCTTGGCTATTATCCTGTTCACCGATGGTAAAGGCTGCATTCAACTTGTGATCAGCCATGCCTTCATAAGAAGCTCCCTCAATATTCACCAGGGTATCTCTCAAAAAGCTGACTAGCTTTACCTTGCCTGAACTATTACCGACATTCATCACCATAATGGTGTCTGTCCTGGCTTCTGTTGATTCTTCCGTGATGCGCTTATCACTACCTAAAATCAGGATGTTAACCCCATCGGCAGTCTTTTCACCAGCAAAATACTCTGTCATGGCTGGTTTTAAGTTCTCTTGACCTGAGGTCACACCAAACAAGCCCTTGAAAAACATCACTGCCATCCCAATGACAAGTAACAACATGAGAGCCACGGTTACTTTGACAAATCGTTTCACTTTAAGACCAAAGCTGGTCTTTTTTACAGGCTTCTTTGGTGCAGAAACTTGTTTATTGACAGACTTTTTCGACCGTCTAGGTCTCTCATCCGTTAACTCTAAGTTTCGCAGAGAGGACAGTTCAGATTGTCTATCCGTCAACTGATTTTCTTCTTGAGCATAAGAAACGACTCTTGGTTCATTTCCTTCAGCCTTTGCAGACAAATAAGTCAGCTCAGCTTTTTCTTTTTCACCCAAAAAATGGATATTTTGTGTTAAATAATCATATCGTAACTGCTCATGCCGAGACAGAAAAGCACTCTTTTTCATGGATTGTTCTCTTTTCATTCAGTTACTTTCCATTCTATACTTAACAGCCGTTGCTGTCAACTGTTACAACGCTTACATAGGTATGTTTGCGCTTTCTTCATGAACAATTGCATCGATAGAAATCAAGTGTATCTTGACAAAGGTCGCTTTTTGTGTTATCTTATGGGTACATAAAAACATTGATATAAAAGAGGTATCGCCTATGGGTATTTTCAAATTATTAGCGCTATTTGCAGAAGGGCTATTATCCTTCTTTTCTCCCTGTGTTTTGCCTATTTTACCAGTTTATATTGGTATTTTAGGAGGACAAGTGTCATCTGAAAAAATAGAACATTCCTCTGTTCAGCGACGCATCCTGGTCAACACCCTTTGCTTTGTTTTAGGTATTACTCTGACCTTTTTTGTTCTAGGATTTGCTAGCAGCCTGCTCAGTCGTCTCTTGACCCAGCACATGCAAACGATTCAGCTCATCGGAGGCCTGCTCATCATCATCATGGGGCTAATCCAGCTTGACCTCTTTCAAACCATGCTGACCAAGCGAGAGTTTTCAGCCAAACACAAAGTCTATCAAGCTGGACAACAGGTCACACCTTTGCTTGCTACTCTTATGGGATTTACGTTTAGCTTCTCCTGGACACCGTGTATCGGTCCTATCCTTGCTAGCGCTTTTCTCTACGCCAGTAGCCATCAGGGGATATTTAGCGTTCTTTTAATCAGCGTCTACTGCCTAGGTTTCATCCTGCCCTTTGTTTTAGTTGCTTTCTTTTCTCAAAAAGTTCTTGCCTATTTCAAAAAGCACCAACATCTGATGAAACACACAAAACGCATTTCTGGTATCTTGCTGATTCTTATCGGGCTGTCTATTATCACAGGCCAATTCACTACAATCAGCCGTTTCTTCCATTAACATGGTTATCAGGTCAATACCTATCATCAAAAACAACAACTAATTACCATACTAAAGGAGTCTATCATGTTTAAATCATTTAAATTCGCCATCATGATGGCTGTCGCCCTTTTCACACTTTGTGGTTGCTCACTCCTCCTACCAAGTCAAGAACCGATTGGCATTAGCAAGGGACAAGTTGCGCCAGATGTCACTCTCGTCGACAAAGATGGCAAGTCGGTTTCCCTTAAAGACTATGCTGGCAAAAAAATCTACATCAATGTCTGGGCCAGTTGGTGCGGACCATGCAAACAAGAAATTCCTGAATTGGAAAAAGTCTACCAAAACTTTAAAGATAAAGACGACTATGTTTTCTTGTCCGTCGTTTCTCCCAACGACAATAAGTTTAACAATCAACGCCCAATGGACAGCAGTGAACAAGAAATTCTCTCAGTTGCCAAAGACAGTAAGATAACCTATCCTGTTCTTTTTGACACAAAAGATAGTTTTGCAAGTCAATTTGGCATCACGTCTTTCCCAACTCATATCATCATCAACAGTGACGGTACAGTTGGTCAAGTCATGCTCGGTAGCACCAATGAAGACATCTTGACAAAGCTGCTTCAAGAAGCTAATTAAGAACTAAGAGGCGACCATTATGTTCAATACAATCATTTCTAAAACACATACAAAAAGCCTCTTCTTCAAGGCAGCCCTACTCTTATTCATCGGATTCTTTACCATCATTTTATCATCAATAGCGGTCTCTTTATTCTTGGTGGTAACAGGTCGTTCTGCCATGCTAAGTCAGACGGTCATGGTAGAAGTCATGTTCTTCTTAACGCTCATCTTTGCAGCTATTATTTGGAAAATCATCCACGGACAGCGACTCTTTTCTCCCAAGATCGTTTGGACTAAACCTATTAACCACCTCATTCACGCCAACCTTATCGCGGCCATTGCTCTATTATTTTACAACGGTTTTATTCCTGGATTGATTGGTCTATTTGAAGGCGGTTGGGAACTGATATTGCCAAGTTTTTGGGCAGCTGCAACTGCTGGTATCGGTGAGGAAATCTGGTTACGTGGGCTATTCTTTACCGCTTTTCTCTCACTTTTTCGGTCACAATCGCAGAGCTTAACCAAGACTGCTCTGACAACTTCTGTTTTATTTGGACTCTTCCATCTTGTAAACCTTGCTCAAGCGGAGCCTCTTGCTGTCGCTCAACAGATTTTCTACGCTACCTGCTTTGGTCTTAGCTTTGCGGCCCTGCGAGTGGGGTATAATAACCTCTGGTTGCCAATGCTAATTCATTTTCTTATCGATTTTCAGCCCAGCATTAATGAGCCGGTCAGCTCTGGAAGCTGGATTGAGATTATCGTTGTCTTTGTCCCTCTAGCCGGACTAGCCTTATGGACACTTATCAACATGGATAAGACGATTGAGCAAACACCTGAACTTAAACACGATACTGAAGAAATCATTGTAGCCGAACTATAAAAAAATAATCTGGAACAACTAAATGTTCCAGATTATTTTTTTTATTTTGCTAATTTTGCTTTAGCAGCATCAGCAAGTGCTGTGAAAGCTGCTGGATCGTTCACTGCCAGGTCAGCAAGCATTTTGCGGTTTACTTCGATTTCAGCCAATTTCAAACCGTTCATCAACTTAGAGTATGATAAACCGTTAAGACGAGCTGCTGCATTGATACGGGTAATCCACAATTTGCGGAAATCACGTTTCTTCTGACGACGGTCACGGTAAGCATAGTAGTAAGAGTTCATCACTTGCTCTTTTGCCGTGCGGAACAAGATATGCTTAGCTCCGTAGTAACCTTTCGCCAGTTTCAAAATACGTTTACGACGTTTGCGTGATACAACGCCACCTTTAACACGTGCCATTTATTTTTCCTCCAAATATCTATCTCTAATCTGTCTAAGGGTCAATGCTAAGATTAACGAAGACGCGTCAACATTGACTTGATACGCTTAAAGTCACCTGAGTGAACCATGCGTGCTTTACGCAACTGACGACGTTGCTTCTTAGTTTTACCGTGGAAACGGTGAGACGTGTAAGCACGGAAGCGTTTCAAACCGCCTGAACCAGTACGCTTAAAGCGTTTTGCTGATGCGCGGTGTGTTTTTTGTTTTGGCATGATAGATTTCTCCTCTTAATAATTTTTCAGGCGACAAGTTACTTCTTGTCTGGAATCGGTGCGAGTTGCATAAACATTTGACGACCATCCATTTTTGCGCGTTGCTCAATGATGGCAATATCTTGGGTCGCCTCAGCAAAATCAGCCAACACCTTAGCGCCGATTTCTTTATGGGTAATCATACGCCCCTTAAATCGGATAGAAACTTTGACCTTATTTCCTTTTTCAAGGAACTTACGACCATTACGGAGTTTGGTTTCAAAGTCACCTTTGTCGATAACTGGACTGAGGCGTACTTCTTTAACCGTCACAACGCTCTGTTTCTTGCGTTGCTCCTTTTGTTTCTTCTGATACTCAAACTTGAACTTACCGTAGTCCATAATTTTTGCAACAGGCGGTGTGGCTTGTGGCTGAATGAGAACCAAATCGACATTTGCCTGATCAGCAAGAGCTTGCGCTTCTGACAGGGGCTTAATGCCTAACTGATCACCTTCAAGACCAACGAGACGAATTTCGCGAACGCGAATCTCGTCATTAATGAACAAATCCTTCTTAGCTATGTTCTTCACCTCTTCATATTTTTAGAGAAAAACAAGAGCGGACTTGATAAATCAAGCCCGCACACATAATCTTCCTGATGGAATCTTGACATGTCAGGGCCAGACAACCTAAGTCGCAAGGCGAGAAGTTCTCACTTCTGCTTTTCTCATTGTTACTATTATACGTTATCTATTAGTCCTTGTCAAGGATTTCAGCTACTTTTTTTGAGATAAATGCGACGACACCCTCAATAGATACCCCAGTCGTATCAAAATGAATCGCATCGTCAGCTGGTTTGAGCGGCGAAACTGCTCTCGTACTGTCCTTATAGTCCCGCTCAGCAATTTCCTGCTTGAGCTGGTTAAGGTCTGCTGGAATACCTTTTTCGATATTTTCCTTATAGCGGCGCTCAGCTCTTTCCTCAACGGACGCAACCAAGAAAACCTTGAGTTCTGCATCAGGCAAGACCACTGTACCAATATCACGACCATCCATGATGATTCCTCCATCACGGGCTATCCGCTGTTGCTCCGCAACCAGTTTTTCTCGCACTTCCGCCAATGCGGAAACCCAAGAGACATTGGCCGTCACGTCGTTTTGACGAATGGCTAAGGTGATGTCCTCGTCCCCAGCAAAGACGGTCTGCGTGCCATCTTCTGCTAGTCCAAAGCCAATTGGATACTGATCGATCAAAGCCAAAATATCAGATACCTGATGCCCTTTCAGTCCTGCCCGCAAGGCTAGGTAAGTCGCTGTGCGGTACATAGCACCTGTGTCCAAGTAGGTGTAACCAAGTTCTTTTGCTAAAATCTTTACAACGGTACTCTTACCACTTGAAGCAGGTCCATCGATGGCAATTCTAATCTTTCTCATACCTGTCTTTCTAATTGACGATAACCACGTCACCTGGATTTGCCCACCAAGTGCCACCAGGTCCTACCATCTTGTCTGGGTTGAGCTCGTAGAGACGCTCGAGAGAAATTCCTGCTCGTGCTGCAATCTGACCAGCACCTTCGCCAGACATAACTGTTAGGGTCTCGCCAGTAGCTGACGGTGATGTCGATGAAGCTGTACTTGATTCAGTCGTTTCTCTTTCTTCAGTTTGACTTGGTGCCTCAGTGCTTGATGACACTAAACTGCTCGATTTGCTCGGATCATAAAAAGCTTGTTCTGCTTGTTCTTGATTGCTACCGCCGTTTGATGTCCATAAAATAAAGACCAGTATACAAACCACGATAAGCAAGAAAGCTGCCAATAAAATCGTCAGAAAGTAACTACTGAACCATTCAATTGACTTGTTTTTTTGACCTGATTTATCATCAGCCAAGAAGGCTTTGGTATCCCATAATTTTTTCATCAGTTTTCCTCTTGTGTATTCTAAGTTTTCGTATTACAATAGTGCTATGAAAGTATCTTTGATTCCTGAAAAATGCATCGCCTGTGGTCTTTGCCAAACCTATTCTGCTGTTTTTGATTACCATGACGATGGTATTGTAAAGTTTGCCGACAGTGACGACCTTGTTAAGGTTCTCCCAGAAAGTCCCAATACCCTACTAGCTGTTAAATCCTGCCCGACCAAGGCGTTAGTCCTTGACTGAAGGTTTTTTATCTTTGCGATAAGCCCAGAAATAGTCATGACGGGTCAAATTATCGTGTAATTCCACTTCGCCGTTGAAGGCTGGGTGAATCGCCAAGGCATCTAAAAAATATTTTTTTGGCCATTTTCTCATGAAAACGGTCTTTTTTTGATGATCAGTGAGGCGTAAAGACACACGATACTTGCTAATTTCAACCTTTTCAATGGCTGAAATCGGTATTTTTTTCTTGGTAAATGGATTGAGGGATGTGATCCCAAGATAACCATCCTCTCCGATAGTAAAATACCGATGAAAGCCAAAAATCGTTAGGATAACCGTTAACCAAAAACCACCAAAAATCAGATGCGTCGCTCTGCTATGTTCATAAATCAAAGAGAGAGCGAAAAAGGTTGGTAACCAGGCCAGCGACCAATAGATGATGGCTAAGGATAACTCTGGCTGCCAGTGGTAACGCACTTTGCCAAAAATTTTAATCATGCGTTAATCCTGTGAGAGACGATACCGATAATGGTATCAACAGCCTTCTCCATGGTTTGCAAACTAACATACTCAAATCGTCCATGCATGTTCTCACCACCAGCAAAGAGGTTCGGTGTCGGAATACCCATGAAGGAAATTTTAGAACCGTCTGTTCCACCACGAATTGGTTCAATGATAGGAGTGATATCCAGCTTTTCCATGGCTTTTTTAGCCAGTTCAATCGGCGTCATATCTCTGACAATAATCCGCTTCATGTTATAATATTGGTCTTCGATCTCAAGACCCACGCGATCCATACCAAAGAAAACGTTCATATGGTCAGCAATGCGGTCTAAAAGCATCTTGCGACCGTCAAAATCATCGTCATCAAAATCTCGGATAATATAGGTGGCTTTGGCTTCTTCGACATTTCCTGACAAGTCCATCAAATGGATAAAGCCCTCGCGCCCTTCCGTATGCTCGGCACGGTCTTTTTCAGGCAACTGATTGTGAAAATCAATCGCTAGTTGAAGAGCGCTAATCATCTGATCTTTAGCTGTGCCAGGATGAACGTTACGACCAAAGAAAGTCAACTCCGCTACAGCTGCGTTAAAGGTCTCATATTGTAATTCGCCAAGAGGCCCGCCATCAACTGTATAAGCAAAATCCACATTAAAGTCAGCCGCATCGAACTTATCTGCACCAACACCGATTTCTTCGTCTGGACCAAATCCCACTCGAATCTCACCGTGTTTAATCTCAGGATGAGCAATGAGGTATTCCATAGCTGTCATGATTTCAGCGATTCCTGCCTTATCATCAGCTCCCAGCAAGGTTGTACCATCAGTAGTAATCAGCGTTTGACCCTGATACTTATTCAAGTTTGAAAAATCATCTGGAGATAGCACATAACCTGATGTTCCCAGCTCAATATGACCGCCATCATAATCTTCAATGATTTGTGGTTTTACCCCTTCGGCATTGAAATCAGCAGTGTCCATGTGTGAGATGAAGCCAATCTTATAAAGGAAGCTTGGATCGTTGGCTGGCAAAGTTCCAATTAAAAAGCCGTTTTCTTCAATATAATGGACATCCGTCAGACCAATGCGCTCCATCTCAGGTTTTAAAATATTTAAGGCAAAGTCAACCTGATTTTGACTTGATGGTGTCGTCTGGCTGGCAGGATTGCTACGCGTGTTTTCTTTGACATAAACTAAGAAACGATTCAACAAATTCGGATAAGTCATCGTGTTACCTCTTCTTTTTCTTCTTTCCTACAATTATAGCAAAAAATAGGAAAAATTTCCCAATTTTAACCGATATATGATCATTTTACAGCTTTAACCGATATATAATCATTTTACAGCAACAATTGTTTTTTGTCTCTTATCTGTAATATAAAAGAAATTTTTGTAATCTTTTTATCACAAAAAGTCATCTTTTTTATGTTATGATAGAAGCACATAGAAGAATGATAGAAAGGAGGCAAGTATGGCTAGTCCCTTAAGACAACTCGATGACAGTCGCTTAAATGACGACATCATCCAAGAAACCCCAAAATTCCAAACATTTGATGAACTTAATCTTAACACCAGTGATATTGATTTTGAAGAACTAGCATTTTTTGCTCAACTGTCAGTTTTTTGCATCTTAACGGTTATGCTGTCCTTCCTTTTCTTAGCGATTAAGCTCTCAGCCTTCTTTGCTTTACCGCTTGCTATTGCGAGCAGTTTATTGACCGTTTATAGCGTCAAAGAACTTCTTGTTAATCATTATAACAAATAACTCACTCCTAATGTGCTAGGAGTGAGTTATTTGTTACAAGTCTTCGTCAGTATAGGTGATGATGATATCCTCAGCATCTGATGAAGGGATTTCGGCATCTGATGGCTCGCCAAACTCTTCTTTGACCAATTCTTTCACATAAGCCACTTGTTCGCTAACAAAAGCCTTGGCTTGTTCTTGGTAATAGTTTGGTTGTTCACGATAGGCGGATAAGCCTTTTTTTATTTTCATGACTAGCTGTTGACCCTTTTCGGTTGACAGATAATGACCGGCTGCGGCACCAAGAACCAGACCTAAACCGATTTTACGAGATAATTTACCCATTATTTTTTCCTCCCTTTAAATAATTTGCTAGCTACAACTGCTGCTGAGCCAACCTTACCAAATGTGCTTGCACTGCTGTTGCTAGCTTTGCTAGTTAATTTACGTGCCTGCTGATTTAAATCTGACACACTGACTGATAAATCTGCTAAAGTTGTAAAGACTGGGTCGATGGTATTGATTTTCCCATTAACATCTTCAACTAAAACATTCGTCTTTGCTAGTAAAGCATTGGTATGGTGAAGGGTGGTGTCAACGTCACTGGTCAAGAGCTTGACCGTTTGGCGAACTTCACCGACAGTTTCATTGACATTTTTTAACAGTATCACGAGATAGACAACCAATGCAGCAAAAGCAATGGCAATAATAAGTAACGAGATTCCAACTAAGTCCATAAGATACTCCTTTATTCTTGATAATAAGGTGGGTTAAGTTTATAACGACGATAAACAACAAGTGCAAAGCCTGCGATGACTAGGAGGGCCGATAGCCATTGAGACACACGTAAACCTGCGAACATTAAACTATCTGTTCGTAATCCTTCGATGACAAAGCGTCCTATTCCGTACCAAATCAGGTAGAAGAAGGTAGGTTCACCCTGTCTAAGTAGATGGGGGCGACGTCGCAAAATAAGGATAAGGATAAATCCAACTAGATTCCACAGGCTTTCATAAAGAAAGGTCGGCTGACGATAACTACCATCAATATACATTTGCTTCTGGATAAATTCAGGCAGATAAGCCAACGAATCAACCGCACTGCCGTAAGCTTCTTGGTTGATAAAATTGCCCCAACGCCCTATAGACTGAGCAAGCATCACACCTGGAGCTGCAATGTCTAAAAAATCAAGCGGTTCGATTAAATGGTAGTAGGAGTAAACAAAGAGGGCAATCGCACCAGTAATCAGTCCCCCATAAATGGCAAGTCCACCTTCCCAAATAGCGAAAATTTTGACAGGGTTAGCTGCGTAATCCTGCCATTGAAAAATGACATAGTACAGCCGAGCCCCAAGGATGGCCAGCGGAAAAGCTATTAAAATAAAGTCAATCACATCGTCTGGCTTTATTTTTTTGCGTGGTGCTTCTTTTTTGGCAAGGTAAACAGCAAGAAACAGACCTGTCACGATGCAAATCGCATACCAATGGATGCTAATCGGGCCTAATTGAACAGCAACGGGATCAATCATGCGTTCACCCCATTTCTAGCAATCAGGTCTGTCAGGCGTTCCTCAAAGGTATTTGTCGCATCAAAGCCCATCTGCTTTGCACGATAGTTCATCGCTGCTGCCTCAACCACCACCGAAACGTTGCGTCCTGTTTTAACAGGGATACGCACGCGTGGAATCTTCACACCAGCAAGCTCAATGTCTTCATTGCCATTGCCTAAACGATCGAAGACTATTTCAGAAGACTGTTCTAAATACACAGCTAATTGAACTTGTGAAGAATCCTTAACCGCACTAGCACCATAAAGGCTCATAATATCAATAATACCAACGCCTCTAATCTCTAGCATGTGGCGAAGGATTTCCGCAGGTTCTCCCCACAAGGTCTCCTCATCTTTGGCATAGACATCCACACGATCGTCAGCTATTAAACGGTGTCCTCGCTTAATCAATTCAAGCCCGGTCTCGCTCTTACCGATACCGCTATCGCCTTGAATCAAAACACCCATGCCGTAGATATCCATCAGCACACCGTGAACACTAATCCGCTCTGCAAGGCACGTGTCCAAATACCATGACATAACGGCTGACAAGCGACTGGTCGGCATTCTGCCTTGCAAAATAGCTACGCCTTCTTCTTCAGCAGCTTGTAGCATTTCCTTTGGAATTTCCAAATCACGCGCCACGACAAGGGCTGGCGTTTCTTGTTGAAACATCTGGCACAAAACGGCATAACGGTTTTGGATGGTCATGGTCATCATGTATGACCATTCTTTCATACCGATGAGTTGCACGCGCTCAGAGGTATAGTAATCGAAATAACCTGTCATCTCAAGACCCGGTCGCGAAATATCCGCTGTCGTAATGGTTTTTTCCAATAACTCTGGCGTTCCATAAATGACCTTTAGCTTGAGCTTATCGGCTAACATTTTTACTGTTACTGTCATTTTTTCTCCTTTTCTATCATTTTACCACAAATTCACAAAACATGCATGATTTTACGGTAAAACAAAAAAGCAGGAAAGACTGCTCACCTAGTAAGTTGACAGCCTTTCCTGCTCTGAACTGTTAAGTTGATAATCGACTCAATTTGTTGCTTTCTTTGTGTTCAAACGACCTGACCCCAACTTAGGAATGACGGTGTTTTTTTATCTCATGGATAATCAGCCCTAGCACCACTACAATCATCACAATAATCACGAGAGCGATGACTTTCAAATATGCCGCCCACTCGTCAGCTTCTTTTTTGATAGGAGGTTCTGAGCTCGAGCTATTTTCTGTTGATAAAGAGATAACCTCCTCAATAGGTACGGCAATACTTTCTGTTAGACCAGCAATACCTGCTACAGTGGCCTGCTGATGGTCAATGACCAGAGTTGGTTGAGGTGATGCTTTTTTTAGGGTGACCACCAAGGGCTTCTGCACTTGATACGGTTTTCCCTCTATTTCTTGTCTTCCTGATGGCAGAACGGTTTTCTTTTCGTAGTCTTTGAAGCCGTGATTTAAGAGCGTATTAACAAAGTAATGTCTCACATGCTCCCCATCTGGATCCCCCCACTTGCTTGCCCCCATCACAACGACAATCAAACGTCGTTCACCTTGTTTAGCAGTGACAATTGCATTGTAACCCGCAGTTGGGCTGGAACCTGTTTTCAGGCCGTCAACTCCCTCAAAAGCCAGACTAGCTCCTGGTAAAGAATGATTGTAGGTTTTAAAGGTCTCTTGATAAGGCGTTCCTGATTTGACAGTCACCTCAGCACTATTGGTAAATGCCAATATGTCTGGGTGTTTGGTCAATAAAGCTCGCGCTAAAATCGCTAAATCTTTGACAGTTGTTAGATTATAGCGTACAGGGTCATATCCTTCTGGTGCATAATAACCCTTGAATGAGATAATATCTGCACCGGTGCCATTATAGAAGACCGTATTGGTCATTCCCAACTCCTGAGCAGTAGCGTTCATTCGCTCGATAAAGCTGGCATCTGTTCCATCATGAATTAAATGCGCTAACATCAGGGTTGCAACATTTGACGATGGTACAACCGTCATGGTCAGCAACTCCCGAACCGTATAAGTTACTCCCGCAACTATTTTATTATTTGATAACTCAAAAATTTTTGAAATCGCTTGGTCCGTTTCAGTCGCTACAACCTCAGTATCCAAAGAAATTTGACCTGATTTTATCGCTTCCATTGTGAGGTAAATGACCATAGTTTTGGTCGTACTCGCAGGATCGCTTTGCAAATCAATGTCATGACCCCAGATAATCTGACCCGTATCCGCTTCAATAACAATCGCTCCCTTGGGTGCAATAGCAGATGTTGCCGGATAACCTAAATCTTGTGCCATTTTTACCAAGTCGTCGTTGGCAGAAACAGTCATCGTCATTAGTAAAGGAAACACCCACAAACTAAGCCATTTCAAGTATTTCAATTTCACTTCTCCTTACCCGCATAAGAATTTTTAGTTATTATACCATAATATCTCTTTTTTTCCAACTTAAATCAGAAAAAGCAGATGTCACATAACGTATGGTGACAGCTGCTTTTTAAAACTTCCCCAAATTTTTCCTCACCTGTTTGCTCTTAGAACGACGGATACCGCTAGCTCACTTCATGACTAACCGTGCATTCGTCCCAGTGGTCGTCATGCTTATGGTGCAAGTGACCATCGTGGACATAGTCAATATAATCGTCGTGAACAACCGCTTCATGACTACAGCCCTCGCCATGTTCGTGGTCATGGTCAGCATGCACAGTGTGTTCTATCATCGCAACAACTGTTACTTCGTCTCTTGGGGGGCTCCGTAATTGTTATTTGTCATGCACTACAACTATATCGCTCTGAGAGACTTTTTCATACTCTCAAGTGGCTAATTTCATTTTAGAATTTTCAATGAAATAATTAGCTAAAAACTAAAAATTCTGTCTTTTTTAATTGACAGAATACTTTTTATTTAGTAAACTTTTCTTAAGCAAGATTGTCATCTCTCCAATTTATGCTATTTTAGAAATATGAAAAATAATTTTTTGTCAAAATTTTCAGACGATATTAAAGAGCTATCGATAAACTGTGGAGTAACAATATTTATTAGTAAAGATGGTGCTTTTGTAGTCATTACGCAAACCGATCCCTTACAAGACAATTTACAAGATTTTAATCTTCTGGCTTTTAGTTAAATAAGACACTATTATGAAGAATTGGAAAGATGATATACTTGCTATAGTTAGCAATAGTTTAACCTGGATTGAGGATTCTCTAGATAAATTTTCAAAATCAAAAAAGTCAAGAGCCGAATTTTGTCAGATGTGTCTCTTCCAAAAAAAGATTTCTATTGATGACCATTTACAGAAGTTATTGACCTTTTACGACCCCCTTGATAGTCAAGGTAGGGAACCGCTTTATTATCGACGACTTGAGTATTATGCTCTTTTAAAATTACAAGGGGACGACACCGTTGACAGTACTATTCAATTTCTCTTTAAAAACGGTCTCTTTTATAAACTCAGCTTCGAGTCTGTCCCTTTTGACATTTTAGCAAGCAGGTGAAAAGGCACCCCTTTTCTGTACAATTTTTATAAAGTGTTTTTGTTAAGCGATAACTCGCTTAACCATAGGTG